>PWSG01000038.1 GCA_003564055.1 Syntrophomonadaceae bacterium | reverse complement strand
GCCGTCAATATATTCAAACCAGCGGCCGATATCGTGAAGCAGCCCTGCCGCGTAAGCCATTTCCCGGGAAATAAAAGGTATGCCCTCTTCCAGGATCAGGATATAAGTTAAACGGGCGGTTGCCAGGAGGTGCTCAAAGTGGTGAGTGCAAAAGATACGATTTTCTTCTGCTTTTTTATTTTTTTCAAGGTATTCCCTGTAAGCGGAACTGGCAATAATTTTTTTTATTTGATGCATCTGCCGGCCTCCGTTAATTATCCCTTGCTATCTTTAATCAAACTGAAAACTTCAATCCGGGAGCTTGGGTTCCTTCTAAAAAGGCCTCGCACAGCAGAGGTAACTGTCGATGAGCCAGGTTTGCCAACTCCGCGAATACTCATACAAAGATGTTCGGCTTCAACAACGACGACAACTCCCTTTGGTCTAAGTTCTTCGGTAATAATATCAGCTACATTTGATGTTAGTCTTTCCTGGAGTTGCGGGCGCCTTGAGACAGTTTCAATTACGCGGACCAGTTTGCTTAAGCCGACAATTCTTCCTCCTGCAGGCAGGTAGGCAACATGGGCTTTTCCGTAAAAAGGAAGCAAGTGGTGTTCACACATAGAATAAAAGGATATGTCTTTAACAAGCACAATTTCGTCGTGACCGTCTTCGACAAAACATGTTTTTAAATGTGAACGAGCGTCCTGTTTTAATCCGCCGAAAAGCTCGGTATACATATTAGCTACTCGACCGGGAGTTCCGCGCAGTCCTTCCCTGTTCAAATCTTCTCCAACAGCTTCCAGAATCATTTCCACGCCTTTTACAATTTTTTCCCTGTCCATTTTTAACCGCCTTCCTGTTAATAATGTAAAACACCGGGCAGCCAGAAGAGCAGACTGTGCAGCAGTGCACAGGCCAGTATATTTTCGGTGCGCAGGTACAGGTAACCGAGTATGGCTGCTGTACCTGGCACGAGAACAGCTGTTTCCAAATATGTGTACGGATAAGATACCATCCATGGATCAGTGATCACCAGGATAATAAAATGAGTGATCGCTGTCAGCAAGACCATGGCTGCTAATCCATTTGTAACTCCTAATCTGCGGCTTAAAAAAGCCTGTATGTAACCGCGCCAGATCATTTCCCGCGGGAGGGCCAGTATTAAGAATAACAGAGGCAGCTGTATTAATATTTGAAATCTGCTCAAATCTGCACCTGCAGGCAAACCGCGGATTACAAATATAATAAGAGCTGCTGCAGTCAAAGCTAACAGGTAGCCATTTTTTATTTTATCTCTTCGCAAACCAAAATCCAGATAATCTATTTTACCTTTTTTTGCAGATAAAATCAGCATCACTAATGCCAGCGCATAGCCGATTGTTGCATAAAATTCGGACAAATCTTCCAAACTTATTGCTATACTGCTCACTGTCATGATTGCTGCAGCAATCGGTATCAAGACCAGGCTGAAAAGGCCCGGTGTTGTTTTTCCCAGGTGAAACCAGTAGCGCGAGTATTGGTGGTCAGGTGATAAAATTGTTAGAACCATGCCTATGATTAAAAAAAAGATGATGTAAAATAAGAAGGCCCCAAATAGAGTCTGCATAGAATAGTTTGCAGCAGGTGGTAAATGTGGTTCACCTTCAGGTGAGACCAGGTAATAATAAACGAGGTCTTCCCGGGCATGAAAAATCATCGGTATTGTATCTTTCCAAATTGCCGGCAGCCCTTTTTGGCCTTCTGCGATAGCTGTTACATGGGCTAAAAGGGTTTCATCTTCTACGGGCATGAAGATATTGTTGCCTCTTACTTCTTCAAAAAAGCCGTGCTCTGTGACCATAAATAAACCGCCAGTCAGTTGAGGGTCAACCGGTTCTCCGTTATAATCGAATGCTACCTCGCCCAGCAGTAAATCACTTCTATACCGGTCAGTCTGATTTAAATTTAAAATGATTCCTCCCATGGGAAAATTAACTTCCAAGTTTTTAATCTGAAAAGCCCATGGTTCAAACTCAGAAGCGGATTCAACTTTATAAGTATATGGAATCCTCCCGGTGGATCCCGGAAAAAACGCTGTAATAATAAAAGCAGAAACGACAAGCAATATGGTTATTCCCAGCAAGACAAACAAAGCAACGAAATAATTCTTTGCTCCTATTCTTTTAAGCAGCAAATATTGTTCCTCCTCAGTCTCATCATGATGTCAGTTGTCCCGGTTTACTTCGACGAGTCTAACCTTTTTCCTTCAAAAAGGCAAGAGTTCAAGTCTTAGGCATAGGAACTAATATCCTTTTCAAAACAGCTGTGATCTGCTATAGTGGATATGCCAAAATGTTACACAAATATGATCATAATTGCTGCGAGGTGGGGAAAAAATTGCTTTTGGCCATTGATGTCGGCAATACTCACATTATGCTCGGTGTATACAGGGAAGAAAAAGTTATGGTTTACTGGCGTCTGGCTACACGCAAAGAGAGTACTGAAGATGAACTGGGAATGATCGTTAAAAACCTTCTTCATAACAGCAGGCTTAGCTTAACCGACATCAATGCTATCGCTATTTCTTCTGTAGTTCCTCCCCTGATGTATTCCCTGGAACGCATGTCAAATAAGTACTTCAATATTGAACCACTAATAATTGGGCCCGGGATTAAAACAGGTTTAAACATTATAACAGATAACCCCCGTGAAGTAGGTGCTGACCGTATAGTAAATGCTGTTGCGGCTTATAATATATACGGGGGACCGCTAATTATTGTAGATTTTGGAACGGCGACAACGTTTTGCGCGGTTTCTTCATCAGGTGATTACTTAGGTGGTGTTATTGCTCCCGGTATAGGCATTTCCCTGGAAGCTCTTTTTGAGCGGGCGGCAAAACTGCCCCGGGTAGAGATTATCAGGCCTGCCAGCGTGATTGGTAAAGACACAATTTCCAGCATGCAGTCGGGTATAGTTTTTGGCTTTGTCGGTCAGGTTGACGGGATAGTGCGCAAGATGATTAATGAATTTGCTGTAGAGCCCAGGGTTATCGCAACCGGTGGTTTTGCTGCTCTTATTGCCCGCGAATCGGAGACCATCTGTAAAGTTAATTCGCTCTTAACCCTGGAGGGGTTGCGCATCATCAGTAATTTAAACAGGTAATACTTTTTATGTGCGCTTATTCTATCATCATTACACAGGGAGGGAATATAATGGTTGGACTCGGGTTTTTTAACTTATTTATGGTTCTAATAGTAGCAATTGGAATATTGCTTCTGGTAAGTGTGCTTCTGCAGTGGCTATGGAATATTAGTATGCCTGACGTATTTAATTTAAAAACAATTACTTACTGGCAGGAATTTCGCTTGCTCTTAATTGCCGGAATTCTCTTCG
>PWSG01000058.1 GCA_003564055.1 Syntrophomonadaceae bacterium | reverse complement strand
GGTGTAGAGAATTAATTGTCAAGAGGAATTTAAAAAAATTTACCTAACCATAACCCGATTATTACAGGCATAGTTATTTATAACAATGCTTAAGTACTGCAAGAGAGGAGATTACAATGTTTTTTATTAGTGAAGGGATTACTGAAATAAGAGCGGCAAGCCATAACACATTACGCGCCGTCCAACTGGGTGTATACATATAATACTGCTGCCCTATATCAAAATATTGCCGGCTAATGCCATATATCAGCATATAACAAATGCCTGTGATAGCAACATATAGTAGCTTTTTCTTCAACCTATCTTCTCTAATTTCCGTATCTCCTTATATCTATATTTGAATTTCTCCGGGGCCAGCTGTTTCCATAAATGGATCATCTCCGGGCCTACGCTTTAGAATTTCTGTCCAGAAGTAAGTTTTAGGCCAGTACTGATCAAAATTTAGATGGTATAATTAACCCGGAGTATGAAAAAGTCAACTCCTTCATACTGAGGTGAAATAGCCATTAGCAATCAACAAAAACTATCTTATAAAAAAGATTCAATGGAATTAACCGGTTGGTTTATTGGCCTTACCGTATTAACCATAGCTCTAATCGTTGGGATCTGGTCCCCACTGGTCAGTCTGATCATCCTTGCAGTATCCCTGGTTATTAGCCCAGTGCTAAGCCGCCTTGTAAAAGGATAATGTTAAATATAAAATGAACAATTATATTAATTGGAATAAAACACCTGAAAATCTAAGCGGGAAAGTATTAGTCCATAATGGTTGTCATCTTCATTACTGGATGGGTGGCAAGGCAAGTGGTCCACCTATAGTTATGTCGCATGGGGCAACCATGGACCACCGCATGTTTAACGCCCAGGTTGAAGCTCTGAGCTCACAATACCAGGTTCTGGTCTGGGATGCCCGCGGACACGGTAGGTCAAGGCCTCTACCAGGCGAATTTAACCTCCATGATTGTGCTGAAGACCTCGATGCTATTCTCAAAGCTGAAGGTATCACCCGGGCAATCCTGGTTGGCCAATCCATGGGTGGTTTAATAACACAATACTTTTACCTGAAGGAAGCGCAGAAAGTTTCGGCAGTAATCCTGATCGGTGCAACCAGTATTGCTTTACCCTACCCTAAATGGCAAATAATTTCACTTAAAGCATCTCTTCCGGCATTCAATATCTGGCCCCATAAACACTTCATTGAAACTGTAGCCCGGAGCACTGCCCTAAAGCCTGATGTCCAGGATTATGCCCGGCAGGTTCTAAACAGCCTGGATCGTAAAACTTTCTTAGCAATCTGGAAAGCGGTAACCCTTTCAGTTAACGAACAGGGTATTCCCGGCCACAAAATCAAGTTACCATTACTGCTTACGCACGGAGATAGTGATAATGCAGGTGTAGTTCGCAAACAGGCTCCAACATGGGCTGCATATGAACCTTATGTAAGCTATATAGTGATACCGGAAGCATCGCATAATGCCAACCAGGATAACCCCGAGTTTTTCAACCAGATCTTACTCGAGTTTTTAGAGCAGGTTACCTGAGAAATTAAAAAAAACTTCAGTATACGCTGTTCTTAATACTCTTAATGTTTTTCTCAGATGATATTTCGGCTTGCTCCCTTACTTATCTATAATACGCTGTCTGCCCAGGTACTGCCGAGAAAATCGAGCAGGATCCTGTTTATCCCTTCCGGGTTGTCCTGGTTGGCAACATGGTGCGCATCCTTAATTACCTTGAACTGGCTGTTTGGGCATTCCTCGTGCCATTTTTTCATCTGCTTCCGGACGAAGGAAATCTCGTGGTCCCCGTGACATAAAAGCTTCGGTTCAGCAGTATGCCCCGGCAGCCCCCTGACCATATCTCTCATTAACTCCTGTGTTAAATGAGCTAAAACCCCTTTCCCATTTTCTGCAGCAACTTTAACCATGTAATCCCTGGTTTCTTGCTTTAAGGCACGGTGATTGGCAAATGCCTTGAAAATTAGACTGCTGGGGTAGAGCTTAATAAAAAGCCCAATCAGGGGATTTAAAATCTTAAGCAATGAAGATACCGGAGGGTGCAGCGGACCTCCCCCAATATGAATAGTAGCCTTAACTTTTTCCGGGTATTTATAAGCTGCAATCTGGGTAACATAACTGCCCAGGGATAAACCAGCCAAAACTGCCTCTTCGATCTCCAGGTGATCCAGGAGATCTTTTATAAAATCAGCAGCAGTTTCCGAAAAGGGAAGTCTGTTATCAATTGGGGTGGATTTGCCATGATAGGGCATATCCCAGACTATTACCCTGTATTTATCCTGCAATACATCAACCTGGGCTTTAAAAGTTTCATGATTCATGTTAATTCCGTGGGAAAATAAAACACAGGGTACATCCTCCTGACCATAAACATTATAATAGATTTTACCTGCTTTGTTCTCCAAGTACATATGATCTGCTCCTTTCAATTAAAAACTTTCCAACAGGACATTACAAAGTGAAGCACTTCACTGCCTCTGCTAAAACTTTATTGCTGTATTTATAATAACAGTTTCAGGATACAAATAGACCATACTAAAGTCAGGGTTTAGCTGATAAGAACACTAGGTTTGCTTTTAATTGTGAGTTTAGAAATAGAAGGCCATATTCTGATTTTACGAGTCTTCACTAAGATCTTACTTTTCAATTAAAATAGCAGGATCAAAGCCTTTAACCGGTCCTTTATAAGGTTCACCACGACCATAAAGATGTGGTCGACCCATATGAGTGATCGCCGCTACAGGACAAAAATTATAGCAGCGAAGACAGATAATGCAGTTACCCCTGGTTTTTATAACCTTACCTTCATAATAAAAATTATCAACCGGACAAAGCCGCACGCACTCTCCACAATCGATACAGTTATCATAATCAATACCGATATCATTTTGGAACTTATGAAAAACCTTGCGGAAAGGCACACGTTGCAGCGAACCAAGGCAGAACGAAACCTGGTTAAAACCGCGTAAAGATACACTGCCGGCATGTATCTTCCGCGCAAAACGAGCTGCCCTTCTTGCAGCTCTTCCCAGCACACCGGCCAGCCGGTTAGGATCGTTTGAATAAGGCAGCCTTATAATGCTAACCGTTACATTGTTCGGCATTAAGAAATGTTCTCCCCATTGAACGTTAAAGCCCCTGTCACGAAGCATGGCCCCTCCCACTGCTGCTCCATCACCAGACCATAACCATTGAGTACAAAAAACAAAAGCTTTTTTCCTGGATGAAACAGGAAGCTGTACTATAAAATCTTTCATCGGAACCGGTAGATCAGAGCCGTGAATGGGATAACCAAACCCCACAATTTCAGAATCCTGAATTAGCTCTATCGCCTCATT
>PWSG01000164.1 GCA_003564055.1 Syntrophomonadaceae bacterium | reverse complement strand
CCTTGCTGTTCACGTTGTTTTTCCATTTCTTCAGAAGTCCAGCCTTTAAATTCCCATAGCGGTGTTTTATTCAAGAATTTAGTGAGGTTGTCTGCAAAAGTATTTAGTTCCTCTTCATTCTTAAATTCTACTTCGCGGAAATAATGAAGCAGTCCATTAACATAGCTTAGCATTCTTTTGTCTTGATTCTGATTTGTTTTTCCAGCCAATTATTTACCACCAGTCTATTATTTTTTAGCCCGCTAAAAGGACATGTCAGGGAGACAGGGTTATTGACACAATTCCCGGTTCAGTCCTTCACAACCAACATCAAAAGCCCGGGCTTTAGAACTCATCACAGATAACATCCTCATCGTCGCAGTGGCGAACATCTTCCCTTTCGGCTTCTTCCCGGCGTTCTTCCTCGGCTGTCTTTTTGCCCCCAACCCAGCGATCCATCACCAGGCAGGCTGTCAAGTCACCGGTCACGTTAACAGCAGTCCTGCTCATATCAAGAATTCGATCTACGCCAATAATCAGGGCAATCCCTGAAGCAGGTATCCCTACACTATCCAGGACCATGGCCAGGATAACAATACCTACTCCGGGCGTAGCCGGCGATCCGATTGAGGCGCCAACGGTTGTAACCAGGATTAACAGCAGGGCAGGCAAACCCAGTTCAACATTATACACCTGGGCCAGGAAGACAGTAGCCGCCGCCTGGTATAATGCTGTGCCATCCATATTAATACTGGCGCCCAGGGGTATCAAAAACTGGGAAATTGAAGGACGAACCCCCAGCTTTTCTTCTGCTGTCTGCATGGAAAGCGGCATCACGGCAGCCGAACTTGAAGTGGAAAAAGCAAGCAGCTGCACCTCTCTTACGGCAGCCAAAAAATGAAGGGGATTGTTGCGGGCTACAAGGGCACCAATAATCAGGTAAACGATTATCATCAGCAGCAGGCCTAAAATAACAGTACCGACATAAACTGACATGCCCAGCAGGGCATCGAGTCCTATTTCAATCGTAATCTGCGCCAGCAAACCAAAAACAGCGAAGGGAGCCAGGGTCATGGCCCAACGCACAACAGTCATACATACTTCCTGCAGCGATCCCATAAGGGATAAAATCGGCTGAGCCCGGCGCGGTGGCATCGAAACCAGGGCAAGTCCAATGATCACTGCGAAAAGGACCACATGCAGCATTTCCCTTTCCACCATCGACCCCAGCGGATTTTTGGGGATCAGACCGACTACAATATCAGGTAGGATTTCGGCATCGGGGCTGTCCGGGGCTTCATCATTTTCAAAAAAAATATCATCCGGCTCGGCTGTAACCCCGGCATAATCGGCATCGATATATTCCCCGGGCCCGATAAATGAACTGACACTCAACCCGATTGTAATGGCCAGTGAAGTGGTAAGCAGAAAGTATATAACCAGCCTGATGCCCACCCTTTTAAGTTGTTCCATATCGTTGCTTGACGCCAAACCCCGGATTACAGAAGCGAGGATCAGCGGCACAACGATCATCTGGATCAGGCCAAGAAAAATATGCCCGGGCATGGCCAGCCAACTGCCGATAACTTCAGCGGTATCTTTGTCAAGCAGCCCGACCTGGGGTGATAACACAATCCCGACAGCGAGCCCCAGAACCATTCCAATCAAGACCTTGAGCCAAAGGCGCCCTCTGATCAATACCTGCAGATGCTGAACCATGCTGGTTAAAGGTTTGGGATGTATCAACTCCAAGTACTGTTTCATGAACCGATCTCCTGTCCAATCTGAGTGGTTTAATCAAACGAATACAGCAAAGGGCTGCCTGCCGAACAGGTCAGGCTTTTACAGGCCATATTTTCAGGCGCCTGGTTTAAAAGCTTTAATATAAAACATCATATATACAATACAACATCAGGTTAAATCGTGTAAAGCCTCAACAACCCCGTTACCCCTGCCAAACGGTTAAAATTCTATTATCTTTTCGTGCTGCTTTGGCGGTGGGTAGATATAACGGGGCTGCGGTGGCATGGAGTTATAAACACTTTCCAAATCGACACAACCGTAAGGTAAATTGGCAAACTGTTTAAGCTTATAGACACCCTTTACCAGCACAGACTCCATAAGTAAATTTACGAAAAAAAACGCAACTGTTGATCCGCCGGGGACTTTTAGCAGTTCTTCCCTGTATGGGTTAAGAGCAAAAACAACCTTGTCAAGGTCGGCATTGCTCGCCTGGATAACCGGAACCAGGCAGGGAAACCCTTCCCATCCAGGTAGGCAATAAATTTTAACCCGTCAATCTGGCTGAACATAGCCCTGCTTGTTTCATTAAGCACCCTTTGCTGCGAGGACGAAGCAAGGGGAAGTATTAGTTTTGTTTGCAGGTCTCCCCTGATAATCTGCCCCTTGCTTAGCTTTTCCATGGCGCTGACATCTGCCAGCTTAAAGTAATGGACCCGCCCGATACCAAAATATGAGTTGTAACAAAACATGGGCTTCCGGTTATAGATCTCGTATTCAGGGCCGCTGGTGGTGCTGCTTTCGTAAGCGGCGAATCAGGCCGTAAGTCTGGTATTTTGGGTCGCGATAGCTTGCTCTTAAACGCATTAGCGTGATATTATAATCCCAGCAGAAAAGCAAATATTTATCTCTCCAGTTGAAAGGTATATTCTTAACTTTATTTCTATATCTGAGAAGGCCAATTCCTGCCTTTTAAGATATAAACCGCTGCTTTAAATTAAACGAAAAGAGGCTTAAAGCTATGTCTGATCAGCAAATTGCTTCAAACAGTTCCGGATCGGCGCTAAACTCAATTATTGGTGCAATTCTTAAACCTCCGCTTAAAGCAATGAGCAGGAAAAGGCTTCCCAAAATTGATGGCACTATTGAGATCGAAGGGTTAATTGAAGCGGTTGAAGTCTTCAGAGACCAGTATGGCAGACCCTATATTTATGCCCAAAACGATCACGATCTTTACTTCGCCCAGGGCTTCATTCATGCCCAGGATCGATTGTGGCAAATGGAATTAAACCGCAGGGCTGCAAGAGGCAGGTTAAGTGAAGTCTTTGGCCCTGATGCTCTCGATACTGATCGCATGGCCCGTACCTTCGGTTTTGAACGTCTGGGTATGGAAAGCCTTAATGCTGCATCCGATGAAATGAAAAATACAGTTGATGCTTATCTGGACGGTGTCAATGCCTTTCTTAAAGATCCTGCATCCAGGCTGCCGCTGGAATTTTCATTGGCCGGCTTTAAACCCGAACGGTATAACCGTGAGGATTGTATGGCTTTTGCGCTGCTCCTATCATGGCAGTTAAGCCATGCCTGGCAAAGCGAACTGCTTCGCTATAAACTCTATGCTGCAATCGGTGAAGAGCTG
>PWSG01000276.1 GCA_003564055.1 Syntrophomonadaceae bacterium | reverse complement strand
AGTATTGATACTGAAAAAAATATGGTTACTATTGCGCCAATACCGGCCATGGAGCCTTCTGCCGATTTTTTTGGGCTGATCTGCGGTGTAAATTTCCGAATACCCCATTTAGTGCCAATAAAATAGGCTGCTGTATCATGAATCCATACTCCGGCCAGTAGAATATAAGTATATAATGCTCCATAAGGCAGCATACGCAGCATTACCATATAGCCGGTCAATCCTCCCAGGTAAACCATGCCCCACAAAGAAAGCGCCGCATCGGATATACTGGTTTTCTCCATATTAAAAAGCGCCGTCACAAAAAGGATAAAAAATATTAAAATAACAAGGGGATAAATCAGTTCATATTGTTCTAAGAAAACTATAGTTATTAGCAGTGTGGCGCCAAAATAATTTAAAAATGCAGGGGCGTTATGATCCCTTCTTTTTATTATCTTGTTATATTCATAAATCCCCAGGTTAACAATTATGATTAAAAATAGTGTATACCAGGGCCCTCCGAAATAAACAATTGTTAAAACAACAGGTATCCCGATAAGTGCTGATATTATTCGCAGTAAAAGCAATCTGATCACCTTACCCGACTTTAAAGCTTTATTTTTTAGACGCTTCCATAACGCCGTTTTCGCTTTTGGTATTCATAAATAGCTTCCAGGAGATGTAACCTGGAAAAATCCGGCCAGTACACATCTGTAAACCAAAGCTCGCTGTAAGCCAACTGCCATAACAGAAAATTACTAATTCTCTTTTCACCGCTGGTCCGGATCAATAAATCCGGATCCGGCATATCAGCAGTATAGAGATAACTAGAAAAAATTATTTCATCAACAGATCCAATATTTCTGCCTTTTTTAACATCATCAACCAGCCTGTTGACTGCCATTATTATTTCAGAACGTGAACCGTAATTGAGAGCAAAGTTAAGAATCATCCCCGTATTTTCTTTTGTCGCCTCCGCACCTTCATTAACTGCTTTTTGCACCCTGCGGGGCAGCTTTTTGCTATCACCGATTAGCCTTACCCGGACATTATTGCGAATCAGCTCGGGGAGTTCACTCTGAAGATATTTGCCCGGTAGACTCATTAAATAATTCACTTCGCTGACCGGACGTTTCCAGTTCTCTGTAGAAAAAGCAAATAGAGTAAGCACCTTAATGCCCAGGTAACTGCTGTTTCTTACCGTTAAGCGAACTGCTTCAACACCCTGGCGGTGGCCTTCATAACGCGGAAGTCCTTTTTCTGCAGCCCACCGCCCGTTTCCGTCCATAATCACAGCCACGTGATGGGGAATATTTTCAGTCTTAATAGCTGCTTTTAGTTCTTTTTCCCGGTTTTCGGACTCCAACATTTATCCCACCGTTCATAAGTAGCGGCTCTCACTTTCTATTTAGGTGAGAACCGCCTCTTCTTTTTTCTTAGTTATTAAGCTTGCTTTAAGAAGTCATAACCGGTGCGGCATTTGCCTCTTCATTTCGAGGCAGTTAAAAGATCAAAAAAGCACCACTTATATATTATACCTCCATCATTTCTTTTTCTTTCAATTCGGAAACAGAATCTATTTCTTTAATTTTCTCATCGGTCAGCTCCTGGATACTATCCTGTGCCCGTCTTTGTTCGTCTTCGGATATCTCACTTGACTTTTCCAGCTGCTTGATTCCGTCATTCGCATCGCGGCGTATATTGCGAATACTTACCTTGCTTTCTTCTGATTTTTTGCGAACATACTTGACCAGCTCTTTACGCCTTTCTTCTGTAAGTTGTGGAATAGCCAACCTGATTACATTTCCGTCGTTACTTGGAGTCAGCCCCAGGTCTGATTTTAAAATGGCCTTTTCAATATCTGCCATTGCATTCTTGTCCCAGGGTTGAATTACAAGCAAGCGCGGTTCCGGGGCAGAAACACCGGCCAGCTGGTTAAGCGGGGTTAATGTCCCGTAATAGTCAACCTCAATACGATCCAGCAGGGAAGGATTAGCTCTCCCGGCGCGAAGTGTACCCATCTCGCGCTGAAAGGCAGCAATAACCTTATTCATCTTCTCGTCAGCTTCAAGATAAATATCGTCTACCATTAATCAACCACCCCTAATTATAGTTCCTATATTTTCACCGAGGATAACTTTTTTTATATTGCCAAAGTTTAATCCAAAAACAATCAGTTCAATTTTATTATCCATGCATAATGAAGCCGCTGTCGAATCCATTACTCCCAACCCCTGGTTAATTACCTCAATATAACTGAGCTCGGTAAACCTTCGTGCGTCCGGGTTCTTGATTGGGTCAGCATCATAAACGGCATCTACCTTGCCTTTTGCCAGCAATATTACCTCCGCTTCTATTTCCGCTGCGCGCAGGGCTGCTGTCGTGTCCGTTGAAAAATAAGGGTTCCCGGTGCCGCCTGCGAATATTACAACACGGCCTTTTTCAAGATGCCGAAGGGCACGCCTTCTTATATAAGGCTCTGCTACCTGCTGCATTTCCAGGGCAGTCTGAACCCTTGTATCAACATCGTGTCTTTCCAGGGCATCCTGCAGGGCCAAACCGTTAATAACCGTTGCCAGCATACCCATATAATCTGCTGTAGCCCTGTCCATGCCTTTGCTGCCGGCATTCGCTCCGCGCCAAATGTTGCCACCACCAACAACTACAGCAACCTGGACATGGTATTCTATAACTTCTTTAATTTGTAAAGCTATGCTCTCTATAACTTCCTGATCAATACCAAAGCCCTGATCACCAGCCATAGCTTCCCCGCTTAACTTTAGAATAACGCGGTTGTATGCAGGCTTTACCACCAAGGCACCTCCCATACTTATTTTCGACAAAAAGTTGCTGCACCCTTCAAAAATCTTTTTTTTTGCAGCAGCTTAACCACCGCTGTGCGAATTGCCGGCTTTGATAACTTCAGATTGGATGGCAAGAAAAAAGAACACTTTGCAGTGTTCTTTTAATTCGTCGCTTAGCCGCTGCAGCAGCAAGAAGTGTCTGAATCAATGTTCTCACCGATTTCAAAACGGCTGTAACGTCTTACTACAATGTTTTCTCCAATCTTTGCAATCAGGTTGGTTAAAAGCTCTTTAATGGTCAGCTCTTCATCTTTAACATAAGTTTGCTCTAACAGGCAGTTTTCACGATAATACTTTTCCAGGCGGCCTTCAACAATCTTATCTATCACCTTCTCGGGTTTACCATCATTTAAAGCCTGGGTTTTTATGATCTGTCTTTCTTTATCGAGTACTTTTTCGGGAACATCTTCTTTATTTAAATAGGCAGGGTTTGTAGCTGCTATCTGCAGGCAGATATTTCGGACAAACTCGCAAAATTCTTCATTACGGGCAACAAAATCAGTTTCGCAGTTTACT
>PWSG01000162.1 GCA_003564055.1 Syntrophomonadaceae bacterium | reverse complement strand
GAAGATAGCATTCCCCTGACAGAAAATCACCATGCTATCCCTGTATCCGCATTATAGAAGTAAAGCCTTTTCATTGTGGCAAATTAAAGCTTGTGGGTATTTTCATTTATGCAAATGAATTTTAGATGCCTAATTTTTAATAACCAAACGATGTAGCATTAGTGGTTGCTATCTTTTGACATGAAAGGGCTGCTTGTTTTATCATTTAAAGTAGGTAGTTAAAGCTAATAGGATAGGAGTCTAAATTAATGCAATTATTGGTTCAAGCGCTTGTATTCTTTGTTGTATTTGGTTTGCTGTGGTATGTTGTCCAGACTAAAAATATTCTTGGGTTGGGTGCTAAGATAAAAGGTGGCAAAGAAGCAGCACTTAATGCCCTGCTTACTTCATTTATTGCCACAGTAATTTTTGTGATCTTGCTCTATTTTACAGGCCTGTAATGATGGCTGCTAAGGCTGGTTGTGCTTTATAGATTAAGTATAGAACGGACGGGGGTTATGTTAAAAGTTCTCTATATGACAAACAGTGCGCTGCCCAACCTTGCTTTGCTGAATCACCTTCAAACAGGGCTGCCGGTAGAAGTATGCGGTGTTGTTGAAGAAATAACGGTCAAGACTGAACGGGTTAGTCAACTTTTCAGGAAAAAAAGCATCTTAAAAAGACTTGATATCGCTGCATTCAGGCTGCTGCATAGGTTTTTGCCGGATAGGGCTGTGTACGATGCCGGTAGCACCGCTGCTAAAGAAATCCCCTGGTTGAAAACTTCAAATATCAACGATCAAGAAGTGCTCTATTTTTTGGAAAAGAATTCCCCCGACCTGGTTCTTCTTAAAGGCGTCAGTATTATTTCCGGGGAAATAATTGAGGCTGCAGGTGGAAAGATAGTTAATATCCACTCCGGCTGGCTGCCAGATTACCGGGGGGTGCAGTGCGGTACCTGGCCAATGGTTAATAATGAGTTTGATAAAATAGGTATCACTTTTCATTTTGTTGATGAAGGGCTTGATACCGGAAAGATTATCTTAAGAAAAAAACTTGACTGGGCAATACAAAAAGAAATGGGCCAATTAACTTTTCACCATCAAATCGGCTACCGGCAATTCTGTCTGATAGTGGACAGCCTTGGGCAATTTTTTGAAGCTTACTCCAAAGATACATCTCCGGTCTCAGAACAGGCATCGACGCCTGCCCGGCCGTACAGCTTTCTCGGTCTATCAAATTACCTCAAAGCAATGTATAATCTTGGTCGGTATAAAAAGCAGGGTTGCCCCATCAGCCTTTAATAGAGAATGGACAAATCCGGGAGTGTGCTTAATATGAAAAAACCAATTCAAAGAAGTAATTTCAGAAGAACACTGGGCAGCTGTTATTACCAGTTGAAGAGGCACTTGCAGTGGCACTATAGCAATAGAAAGTGGGCCTGCACCTATGTCAGCCAGCCTCTTGAAGTGCCGGTTTTCAGGCATAAAACCCCGCTTTTCAGAAAGCTAAAAGATATTGACATGTGGATGCAGCATAACAAGGTAAATAACCTGGAGATAGCGGCAGGCAAACTGAACAAGATTATTATACACCCCGGTGAAACATTTTCATTTTGGCGCCTGGTCGGCAAACCCACCGGGAGAAAAGGCTACCTGGAGGGCATGATGCTTGATCACGGCAGGGTCGTCAGTAGCATTGGCGGTGGCCTCTGCCAGCTTTCCAACCTGATTTACTGGGCTGCCTTACACACTCCTTTAACAGTTACCGAAAGGCACCGCCACAACTATGATGTTTTCCCTGACTCAAACCGGGCCCTGCCTTTTGGCAGCGGGGCTACCTGCGCCTATAACTATATCGACCTGCAGGTATACAACCCTACAAACCAGCCTTACCAGCTGCTTATCTTTCTTACCGATACTCACCTGGTAGGAGAATGGCGGGCAGAAAGAAAACCGGAACTTAATTATAAAGTATATGAAAAAGAACACTGGATAACCCAGGAATACTGGGGCGATTACGTCAGGCATAACACAATCTACAGGAAAGCCTATAACTCGCAGGGAAAGCTGGTCGATAATCAATATATTACCGAGAACCACTCGATCATGATGTATCAACCGCTGCTAAAAGCGGGAAACACTTCCTAATTAAAGGTCGCTAACTAATATCAAAATTTAAAATTCGTTATAAAGTGCGACATCAGGGATTGATTGGAAATCCTGATCCAGGGTATAAACCGCTGCCCCATTATTCATCGCAATAGCTGCGATTAAACAATCAGTAATCGCTATAGTTACACCTTTTTTCTTCATTCTGAAAGATAGCTTCCCGGCCAGCTGCCAGTCGGCAAATTCGGCATTAATATATGGAACTCCATCTATGGTGCTGCTCAAAGCCCGGTAATCATTTTCTGTTTTAGCTCCCTGCAGTAATTCTGAAACAACAGGTCCGACCATAAATATATTTCCGGCCAGCAACTCTTTATCAAGCCCTGGTGCTATTTCAAAATTGTTTTTTAAGTATTCGATCCAGATCGACGTGTCAACTACAATTTTCATTTTCTTTTAACTCTGCTTTTCTGAGACTTTTTACTGCATCTTCGTCTATGGCAATTTTGCCCTTTAGCTCCATAAAAGCCTTTAATTTTTTTTGTCGTACTGCTTCTTCAAGCGCTTTTTCTACCGCTTTAGAGCGGTTTCCGCTGCCGTAAAGCGCCTCAACTTCCCGCACCAGCTGTTCGGAAAGGTTTAAGGTGGTTCGCATATTCATCATTCCTTTCATAACAAATATACATCAAAATCTTATGAATTTCAAGTCACATACTCCCGTCTGCTTGACATCCAGACCTATTTAGAATGCTATTAATAGTGCTATCAGCAGTATTATTAAAAAGGGTGGTGTATTGCTCGGTAAATGTTGGCTCTCATGACCAGGTGCATTAACAAGAGCTTTACCTTCTACCAAGTAGAACATTCCGCTTAAATAATCATGTAAAACTTGTAAACAAAGAAGTATTGTATGCTAATGCAGATCCAGGTAGAGCCTGACAATATTTCTTACTCCGGCAAAATTCTTCATCACTTATCGGCCTGGCGAGGTCCAATAATTGAGACTACCGGATATTTCTTTGCCAACTCTATAATTATGCTGTGTATTTTTACGTTTTATCATGAAAATTGTAAATGCTATTAACAAATTGACTAATTTATAAGCCTGGCAGTAGCAGCCGCATGTTAACAAAAATGTTTTTGATATAATAACAAAAAGATAGAAGAGCTTTTGCCATTAAAAAGCAGGCTCATCTGTATGTATGATATCGGCACGTATCGGTCTATAAAGAGAACCGGTGCTTTATTAAATCAGCATAGCAGGAGAATGTCTTGGCTAAATCAGGCGAAAACTTTATTAAAAAGCACCTG
>PWSG01000287.1 GCA_003564055.1 Syntrophomonadaceae bacterium | reverse complement strand
TCTTGATATAGGTCGCACCCATCAAGTTTTCTTCAAATTTCTCATAGTAATCAAAATCAATAAAATAAAGAAGCTTGTGCAAAACAGTTTCGCCAACATTCGGCTTACCACCGACTTTATTCAAGATATAAAGCAGAACTTGTTTGAATTTATCAAGGTCTTTTTTTGTTACACGAATTTGCAGATCGTCTGACTTATTTATAGATTCTTTCTCAATAATAACGCTATGCTTTGACTCTTTTGAAGCAAGAAAATTTTCCAGAGACATATCAAAAAGACCTGCGAGCTTCTTGGCTTCGGATACCGTAAGTTCTCGCTCCCCGCGTTCGATTTGCAGGTAGGTAGGACGAGAAATGCCAAGTTCTGACGCAAGATATTTCTGCGTCATATTTCGCTTGATCCGTTGTTGTTGTATAAATTTACCAAACATGATTAAAATTTACCTCGTTTCCTGCGGTTTGTATGTATTTGCTGATATCAAGTCCTAAACAGTGTTTTCCAGTGCCACTTACGTTTTGTTCGTTACAAACTTATTTTAATCCACTACGTTTTTTCTTCTCCAGGTAACTTTTGAAATAAGGTATTTACTAACTTCTCATTGCCATTATAAAAAATGTAAAAATATTTGTCAACAGCCATGTAAAGAAATATATACACAAAAATAGTAAAAACAATATAGGTGCAATTAAGGTTGCCGGTCCAGGCTTCTGTACTGCACCGCCTCGGCGATATGTGCTGCCTCAATGACCTCCGAACCGGCCAGATCGGCTATTGTTCTTGCTACCTTGATGATGCGGTCATGTGCGCGCATGGAAAGGTTCAGGCTTTGAAAAGATTGGTGCAGCAAATGCCTGGCATCGCTGGTTAACGGGCAGTGTTTTTCAAAGTGGCGCGATCTGAGCCGGGCGTTGGAGGTTACTTTAATTCTTTTGTATCTCTCCCGCTGTTTTAGTCGGGTTGACTCTACTCTCTTACGTATTTTCGACGAACATTCACAATGTTCCTCCTGTTGGAGTTGTTCAAATTTTATGCCGGGCACTTCCACCTGGATATCTATGCGATCTACCAGGGGTCCCGAGAGTTTCGACCGGTAGCGAAAAACCTGAGTCGGGCTGCAGCGGCATTCCTGGCGGGGATCGCCGTAATTGCCGCAGGGGCAGGGGTTCATCGAACCGATAAACATAAAATCGGCGGGATAGCTGACTGTTGCCGCAGCGCGGGTTACAGTGACTGTTCTATCTTCTAAGGGTTGTCTTAAGGCTTCGAGGACTTCGCGATTGTATTCAGGAAGCTCGTCGAAGAAAAGAACACCCTTATGAGCCAGGCTGACCTCCCCCGGCTTAGGGATTTTCCCTCCACCGATAATACCCGCCGTTGAAGCGCTGTGGTGAGGGCTGCGAAATGGCCGTTGTTTTAAAAGCGGTTTCCCTGGGTTTAAGAGTCCTGCGACACTGTGAATCCTTGTTATTTCTAGTATTTCATCTAATGAGGGGGAGGGTAGAATTGAAGGGATTCGCCTGGCCAGCATTGTTTTCCCGCTGCCGGGAGGGCCGTAGAGAAGGACGTTATGTGCTCCCGCTGCTGCTATTTCCAGGGCTCTTTTAGCCGTTTCCTGCCCTTTCACCTCACTGAAATCAAGCTCACCTGGTTCGTTTTTATCTTCATCTTCGGGTAAAGACTCGGACAGAGGCAATTCACCGTTACCGCTGAGGTAATTGCCCAGTTGAATTAAACTTGCAGCTCCCTTTATATTAAGTTTGTTGACAAGACATGCTTCGGCGCTGTTAGCTTGCGGCAGGTAGAGGGTTTTGTTTTTGTAATCTGTTAATTCACTTAAAGATAAAGCCATGGCCAGGGAACCATTAATTCGCCGCAGTTTGCCATCAAGCGATAATTCGCCTACAAATACAGCATTGCTCAGGTTATCGCCTTTGGGTATTTGACCGGTAGCTGCAAGCAGTCCTACCGCAATGGCCAGGTCGAAAGAAGAACCCTCTTTTTTTAGATCAGCGGGGGCCAGGTTTACTGTTACGCGCGAATAGGGAAAAGAAAATCCACAGTTACGAACTGCTGCCCGGACCCTTTCTTTCGCTTCTTTTACTGAAGCGTCTGGAAGGCCGATTATGTCAAATGAGGGAAGGCCGTCGGCAATATCAACTTCTATTTCCAGTGGAATACCGTTAATACCTATAACAGCACATGAATGTACTTTAGCAAGCAATGTCTATTCCTCCTAAAATTACTGTATTTTTTGCTGCGAAAACTACTTGTTCTGTTTTCATATTATCTGTTTATAACGACTACTTAAATTCACCGGTGAATTTAAAAATCCTGCAGGCTGAAAAAATGATTTAGCAGAAAGTTGCTTCAGGGTTTTAACGCGAAGTTCAATGCTGTTACATCTTAAGATGAATTATGTTATAATTCAATTTATAATAATGAAATAGTTATCAAGGAGGAAAAACTTATGGACAAATACGAATGTCAGGTATGCGGTTATGTGTATGATCCGGCAGAAGGAGACAGTGACGGAGGAATTGCACCGGGAACTTCTTTTGATGATCTTCCTGATGATTGGGTCTGCCCGGTTTGCGGGGTAGGAAAAGGTGAATTTGAAAAAATTTAAGTAAGTGCTGCTAATATTCAGCCCGGAATATTAAGCAGCCCTGCATTATTGCAAAGAGGAGAATGCTTTAGCATACTCCTCTTTGCTTTAGAGAATCCTTATTTTTTGTTTTGTTCCAGGGCTTTTACCAGGTGAACTATTCCGGCTACATGTTTCAGTTCAAGAACAAAGGCTATCCCTGTGCCGGGTTTATTGAGCTTGCCTGCCCGGATAATGGCTTCCATCACGGCTTCAGTTTTATGTTTCTGGATAATGGTAAAGATTATCTCTTTTTCAGGTTCAATTGGTATGTTAAGCAGCTTTTTCTGCTCATGAATCCCTGCGCCCCTGGCCGGAATAATCGTTGCACCTTCAGCGCCTGCTTCTTTTGTTGCTTCAATTATGCATTCACAACAGCCTTTTTTTACGATGGTAACAATCAAATCATGTTTGGGTATTATTGTCATTATTATTAACCTCCCTACAACTGTTTTCAGCACTTTCTTCCTCGTTGTCAATTTCTAAAGCCTGTTCATCAGCAGAGGGAGGGTCGGGTGAAGATTCTCCCGCCTGGTGAACAGATATAAATTCTTCACTGTTTGTATCAGTATTCTCAGGCAATTCTTCAATTTCCTCTTCGTTATTATCATCTGTTTGGTCATCGTCAGGATAAAGAAATCCCAGAAGCATAACCATAATGATTGGAGCCAGTGCAACAAGGGCAATTAGACCGAACCCGTCTATTACGGCGTCGCGTCCTTCAATCCTGTCGGCAGCGCCAACGGCCATGGCCATAATAAAGGTAAC
>PWSG01000318.1 GCA_003564055.1 Syntrophomonadaceae bacterium | reverse complement strand
TACTTCGGGCATATGAGCGTAATCTAAATCTGCCACCTCGTCATGAGAGTAGGGTTCAATTTTTTCATGATCGTCATAAATCACATTCTCTGAACCAACTATCTTGCGCATTTTCTCGAGAATGGCAGAGTCGACAACGCAATATTTAATCATCTCAGGTCCTCCTTAATATATAGAACATTATATACAACATTGTTTCTTTATTATACTTTTTTAAAGGTAGGAATCAAAAGTTCCACAATTACTGCTGAACTTAATGAAGCTTAATTGGTTAAATTTGATTACAGCGCAGGCATTATTTCTTTTAGCCGGCGCAACTTATATCTCTAAGAATTTAGGTTTCTACCGTCAAAATTTAGTGGCCGGGACGTGGGAACCTTTTGCAACAACCTAATTATGAAGTTAACAGGCCATTTTTGCGGCAAATCATGCGTGAAAAGTGAAATTATGTCCTATTCCTGCTAATTTTATAAAAATATATAAATTACTGAGCAGGAAAAAGCAGTGCTTGGGGTGAATTGTTAGATTACTGCGCATAAAAGCAGGCCACGTACAAGTTGCCGGTTAACATTGAATTTTGCGGCGAATAATTTAAAGCAATTCTGGTAATATTTTCTGGAGGGTTTAGTTAAATGAAAAAATAATAATTATCCAAATGGCAAGGCTGGTCAGTTAAAAGGTTTTTATGCTGTAGAGAAGATTGCTCGTATGCGGATGATTTTACAATGCAAACTGTGGTATATTTATAATGGTATTTCAGCTTAGCTTATAAAGGGAGCTCGGTTTTTACCGAATAATAAAGAAAAGAAAGGATGAATGAAATGAGTAAAATGATCGAAGGCTTAAATAATGTAATCGAAGAGCTCAAATCAGATTTGGGCGAAGGTTTGACGTCTGCTGATATATGGCACATTAAGGATGCCCAGGGACTGGCCGGATATAACCAGCAGGCCAAAGCAACTGCACTTTTCAATGAGGTCACACGTGTGATAGGTAAAACTCTGGCAGGGTCAGAATATCCTGGATTAGGTGAATATTACACAATTCATCTTGATAATAACTCTATGGTCATCATAATTATGCATAACGACTATCAACTGGGTATGACGGTAGATCTATCGAAAACAACCATGGGCTTATTAATGAGTGTAGTAATGCCGAAAATACAAAAAATGCTAGGAAAAGCATTGTCTTAAATTGCTATGCACATCTAATATTCTAACCTTTGGGCATAGTTTTTATCTAATCGCTCTGATTTAATTTTGAAAAAGCAATTGCAGCCTGACCGGACTTTAATTAAATTAATTTCTTAAATCTAAAGCAGGGGCAGTTGATAAGCGCCCTTTAAGTTAAGTGTGTTTTAATTTTTCTTACGGCAGCCTGCTTTTGGCTTTTAAGATCACTTAAGCAGCTAAAGCTTGCTAAGCGGACAATCTAGAAGGCTTTGGTAATTGAAAAGTTGTGTACAGTTTAAGACTTATTGATTATAATATACAAGAGCACAAGCCATAACTTATTCGATATTCAGGGAAAGCAATATAAGGAGCCAATTGGTATTAGCAAGCACAAAGCAGATCTAAGTGAAACAATATTAATATGGCCCCTGAACAGCGATCCGGGTCCCTGGCGTTCAACAATCTATGGACTGCAGTGGTTCGCTTTCACAGTAGCTAATATTGCCGTGCTACCGGTCTTTTTAGGCACTTACCTGGGGCTTGATCAGGCCGGTATTGCCGATTACGCCCAAAGAATGTTTTTCTTCGTCGGTTTGGCTTCCTTTCTTCAGATTTTACTTGGCCATCGCCTGACAATTATTGAAGGTCCGGCTGCTCCCTGGTGGGCTGTTATAGTAAGCTTCTCCGGTATAGCTGCCGCTATTGGCAAACCCCTTGAATTGGTGCGTTCCGACCTGGTAGGAGCGATGCTGGTATGCGGCATAATGCTGATGCTGCTTGGTTTTACAGGTGTTATCGGTCGGATTATGAAACTTTTTACTCCGCCAATAATTGGTTGTGTTCTCATTTTGCTCTGCCTTCAATTAAGCGGAACTTTTATCAGCGGTATACTGGGTGAAAGCGCAAAGGGAGATAGCTTTAATTATGCCCCTGTGCTGATCAGTATTGTGGTTATTGCCACAATAGTAATGCTTTCCATGAAAGCCCCTCCCCTGCTAAGAAGCATTAATATTTTGATCGGCCTGGGAATAGGGTGGATACTTTACGCTTTTATAGTACAAGACCCGGCAGAAGCAATAAAACCTGCTAAAATTGTCGAGATGCCTCAACTATTTGCCTGGGGCCCGCCAACTTTTGATCCGGGCGTTACTTTTACAGGAGTCCTAATATCCTTAATTATTTTGGCCAACCTTCTGGCCAGCATAGCGGCAATGTCAAAAACCACCGATAAGCTTATGGATACAAAGGGTTTTGACAGGGCTGTTGTTTTTAACGGGATAAGTAACTTGATGGCCGGTGTTGGCGCTTCCGTGGGCACTGTCCCTTTTGCCGCTTCAACCGGCCTGGTGAAAATATCAGGTGTAGCTTCCAGAAAGCCGTTTTTTATTTTTTGTCTTTTAATGATGGCAACCGGTTTTTTCCCGCAGGTAGGTGCATTTCTTGCCAGGATACCTCAGCCTGTCGGCTATGCTGTTCTCCTGGCTGCTTTTACGCAGATTTTAATTGTCGGACTTCAAGAACTGAAAAAAATGAATTTAGACCAGCGCGATTCTTTTGTAATCGGCCTGACTATCCTTACCGGGGCCGGGGTGGCAACTATGCCGGAAACAGCCCTGGTCGGCCTTCCTGACCTTGTGCGCTATATGCTTGGCAATGCCTTGATCGTAGGTATGATTATTTGTGTTCTTATGGAACATGTCGTCTTGCCGCGAAGATAGGAGCATTTAATGCCATTAAATAAAAAGTTACAGGGCATTTCCAATAAACAGGAATTTCTTTCCAGTCGAACAATTACCTTTATGGGGCTCATGATTTTTCTGATGTCCATAGGGGAAGGTGTAGTAACTCCTGCCATACCCCTGCATGGCGATGCTCTTGGTGCTTCTTACAGGCAGCTTGGTTTTTTTATGACCGGGTATTCAATCGCTTATACATTAATGGCTGTCACGGCTGGCACTATATCCGATATGTTCGGCCGAAAAGGCATTCTCCTTCTCAGTATTGGCTTAGCTATAGTTGCTTCAACAGGGTATTATTTCGCAGCTACGCCCTTTTCCCTGCTTTTTTTTCGCACCCTTGAAGGCGCAAGCAGGGGTATACTCTGGCCAATTGCAGAGGCAATAGTTGCAGATAACTCGAATGGTGAAGCACGCAGCAGAGTAATGGGACGTTTTACCGCCGCATATGGAATGGGAGCTGTTATAGGCACATTTAGCAGT
>PWSG01000301.1 GCA_003564055.1 Syntrophomonadaceae bacterium | reverse complement strand
CCAACTTTCCAACCTCTATCAAAATAGAGGTCAGAGTTTGAAACCAAAAAGCCAGATCTTATAAGCCCGGTTTTTGATGCCACCAGGTCTTCCCGGCATACATAGCTTGAGTGCTAAACATTTACTTTCGCTTCAGCGCTAACTTATGTTAAAAAATCATAAATACCCAGGCTTAAACTGCTGAGCCAGGAGGAACGGCTCGATCGGCTTCGGTATTAAAAGTTAGAAATCAGAGGTCAGAAGCCAGGTTACTTAAAACGTTCGAATTACCTCCATGGAGCCGCTTATCATTTAACAAGGATAATAGACTAAATAGTTAAGAAAAATTTTTATAACCAGCTGCTATTCTTTTCGCTTTTAGTTAGAAAAACCCTTTATTTAATGTAAATTTAAAGGAGTCCATGTTTAGCATACATCAATTTTTAGTAATCAAAAAAGTTTAATAATATTGTTTAATATTTTCTCTTATGATATAATTCAGCCTATAATTAACGTTCTAGCCACTATCAAAAGAGGGGGGATTTCTGCGGTTACTCTTTATTTTTTTTCATATTTTTAAGAGGGGTTTAAAATTCGAAAGAGGAGGTAAGTGGATTGAAAAGAAAACTATTCTTTTTTACCGTGCTGTTTTTAGCTTCGGCCCTGGTTTTTGGGGTGATGGGTTGTGCTCCTGTAGATCCTGTTGATGATGAAGAAGTAACACCTCCGGATGAAGAAGTAGATGATGAAGATGTTTTTGAATTTGATGATGAAATAAAGATTGCCGTTACCGGTCCTATGACCAACATCCAGGGAGAAATGATGTGGTGGGGCGCCGAAATGGCTGCAAATGAAATCAACGAAGCCGGTGGAGTGACAATTGGCGATCAAACATATTCAGTTCGCTTGATCCAGGTTGAAACCGATGAAATTATGGATCCGCTTGGAGCTGTATCAGCAGTAGAAAATGTAATTGTTTCCGAGGATCCACATTTTCTGGTCGGCGGGTTTCGCACCGAGGCAGTAATGCCTTATACAGACCTGGTTGCCAGAGACTACCAGAAGATCTTCGTTATTTGCGGCGCTGCCACTAACGAGCTGCTCCATGGCCGTATTGACGAAGACTATGATACCTGGAAGTATCTTTTCCGGGTAACCCCCATTAAATCTACAGACCTTGTTACCGTAACCATCTTGATGTTAAACGAGGTGGCGATGGCTGTGCGCGAAGAGCTGGGTATCGCACAACCCAAGGTTGTCATCCTGGCCGAAGCGCTGGAATGGAACGAAGCCCTGGTTCAAATGGCTCCGCAGATCTTCCCAACCCTCGGCCTGGAATATGTTGACACTTTCAGACCTTCCGCCACAGCATCTGATGTTACTACAGAGCTGCGCGGTATCGAGGCTTCCGGCGCCCATATTATTTACACAATTATGTCGGGTCCGGTAGGAATACCGTTTGGTAAGCAGTGGGGTGAGCTGGAAATTCCGGCGGCTCCGGTGGGCATTAACGTGGAAGCCCAGAAGTCGGGTTATTACCCGGCAACTGATGGTTTCGGTGATTATGATTATACCCTGATGACTTTTGCCCAGAACACAGAAGTAACCCCGGAGACAATTCCATTTATTGAGAAGTTTGTAGATTTATATGGACAGCTGCCCAACTATAATGCCGATACTTACAGCGCTGTTTATGCCCTGACCGAGGCTGCCCAAAGGGCAGGCACGCTAGACACAGATGCAGTAATTGTTGAGATGGAGAAAACCGATCGGGCTGGTGCTGCCGGACGGCTGGTCTTTGATGAAAACCACGATATTACCTTTGGACCCGGTTTCGTAACCGCAATGGGTGTCCAGTGGCAGGATGGCGAGCTCTTAGGAGCAGGTTGGCCCATGGAATGGCAGCCCGATCCTGAAAATGCTCCTGACCTGGTAGTTGGCTACGAAGGTATGGTGCCTTATAAGCTTCCGCCGCATGTTCTTGAGCAGTGGAGAGAGTAAGGTCTGTAAGCTTATATTTATTTAACTTGTATATGCACCAAAGATAAATGAAACGAGGAGCCCCTGAAAGGGGCTCCTCGGGTTGAAACATATACCCCGATATTTACGAGAGGAATATGCCATGCTGAGTGATATTCTAGTTTACGGCTTAATGAATGGGGCAGTATATGCCATGCTGGCAGTAGGGTTTTCCCTGATTTTCGGGGCAGCCAGGATTATTAACCTTGCCCATACTGCATATTTCATGCTGGCAGCCTATGCTGTTTTTTACTTAGGCTTTTCCATGGCCCTGCACCCTGTAATTGCAATCCCGCTGGCGATCGTGATCATCACCCTGATCGGGGTTTTCGTCTATTATGTTTTCATGGAGCCGATCAGGGAACATGAAACAGCAGTCTTAATCATTACTGTGGCAGTAGCCCTTGTTTTTCAGGAACTAGTTTTGATTATCTTCGGCGGACATTACCGTGGTGTTTCATCCATCGTTTCCGGCTTTATCAGCCCGATGGGTATTCGTATATCGTACCAGTACCTGCTGACCATGGGTGTAGTCAGCTTATCCTTGCTGGCCGTCTGGCTGGTTCTTATGAAAACGCGCCTTGGTATTGCGATTCGTTCTTCTGCGCAGGACCGCGAAGTAGCCAACCTGATGGGCATGAATGTTGCCCGTATCGCCGCCGCTACGATGGCCATATCCGTTGCCCTGGCTGCTATAGCCGGTGTAATGGTGGCACCCCTTTACACCCTTGAGCCGCACATGTGGCTTGATCCCCTGGTGCTTGTTTTAGCGATCGTTATTTTAGGCGGTCTGGGCAGTATAAAGGGCAGCTTTATCGGTGCTTTGATCCTGGCTTTTATCGAAGTTACAGTAGTTTTTACGATGCCGGGAGGGGCATTTTTAAAAATAGCGATTGCCCTGGCAATAATGCTGACAATTCTGGTAATCCGTCCCGAAGGCCTTTACGGAGTCTACCTGGAAGGAGAGCGATAAACCAATGGCTGTTATACAAATGGCACTACGTTATGTCCGTAACGAAATACTTGTTTTGCCTACAAGGGTAATAGCAGTGCTTTTTGTTTTAACTTTACTTTTTCTTCCATTTCTGACCCAGGACATGTATATCCTGCGTATCCTGGCCATAGCAGCTATCTTTGCTATCTTTGCAGCCAGCTGGGACTTACTGTCTGGTTTTGTTGGCCAGGTTAGTTTCGGGCATGCCCTTTTTTTTGGAGTCGCAGCTTATACCACCGCACTACTAAACCTGCGTCTGGGGTGGTCACCGATTATCACAATTCCCATCGGAGCCCTGGCTGCCGTTTTGGTTGGGCTTCTCGTTGGCATACCCTGCCTTCGTCTTAAAGGACCTTACCTTGGGCTGGCAACTCTTGCCTTCCCAATCATGCTGATGGGTATAATTTTTGTCTTTCCGGAGTTTTTCGGTGGGGAACTGGGCATATCAGGAATT
>PWSG01000102.1 GCA_003564055.1 Syntrophomonadaceae bacterium | reverse complement strand
TAAGACATTCGAAGTGCCGCCCTGGAAATGCTTAATTCTTAATCTTTTGCTGTAGTATTAGGCTTGAAAAGCTTTTCTGTCCCGGCTGCAAATAATTTGGATTACATGCCGTCCTGTAAGCATTGAACCGGGCAGGCCTGCAGGGGGTTCAACCCACTGTCCGATCTGGTAAAAATTACTTAAGCCGGGAAGTTCCTTAGAGATCTTGAACCTGCCCACCTCGGGTGGAACAATCCAGGCCATGTAAGCACCTTTCCATACCCCTGTATAGCGGGAATAAGTAACCGGAGTAGCCACATCGACCATATCTATCTTCCCTTTTACTGCCGGGAAACGCTTTTCAAACTCACCTTTAACCAATTCCGCAAGACGTTCTTTCTTTTCATCATAACGGTTTTTATTATCTGCCGAGCGAGCCCAATGCTCGTAAGAAGAGTAAAGAGTTGCCCTGAGCACCGTTTTGCCTGCGGGGGCCAGGCTCGGATCAAAAGAAAAATTGGTCAGGTAAATATAGCGGTTGTGCTCACCGCCAAGGGTAATCGGGTTATTTAGTTTTACCGCAGCATTTTCCACTTCTCCTGAAAGGTCAGTGTCAACACCAATTGATACCTGCACCGAAGAATAAACCGGAAGATGAGCAAAACTTTCATCGATCTTTGCTGTGCGGTAGCGGCTGTTTAACATTCCGTATACAGTGCTGTGCAGGTCGGCCGCCGAAACTATAATATCACCAAAGACCTTGCTGCCGTCTTTAAGAAGCAGCCCGACCGCCTGGTTATCTTCAACCAGGATTTCCTCCACAGCGGCCTTATAATTTATCTTGCCGCCCAGTTCAAGAAAGCGTTTTTCCAGCGAACGGGCAAAAACTTTAGAACCGCCTTTGGGAAACCCGGCATCTTTGCTGTGCAAAGAAGCCAGGGTGCTAATGAGACTGATCATAGAATATCCTCCGGGCATAATTAAGGAAAGAGCCTCTTTTAAAAATGGACCTGCCAGTTGTTCCATGTATTCTTTAATCGATATGCGTGAAAACCTGCCCATAATTTTTAGCATTGGCAGCATGCTAAAAAACATAAGCGGCATATCCCAGAGCTTATAGAGCTCGGAGGGTTTTTCCAGGGGAAATTTAGTATTTGCTACCACCCTGGCTGCATCGACCATGTTTTTAATTACCTGTTTATCTGCAGGAGAATGATTAATAAGATGCTCTTCAAGGCGATCAAGGTCAGAATAGATTTTAAGTACCTTACCGCTGCCGCCTTCAATGTTCATAAAAATATCATGATTAATAATCTCCATCTCTTCTATGGCGCATACTTCACGCCAGAGAAGGTTAAACTGGCTGCCCGGCCTGGTTCCTACCAGCCAGTGTATACAGCCGTCAATTGTGTACCCTTTTCTTTCCCAGGCAGTGCAGAGGCCTCCAGGCAGGCTATGCTGCTCGTATATTTCAGCATCATAACCGTTCCGGCAGGCATGAATACCAGCTGAAAGCCCGGCCATCCCGGCCCCGATAATTAATATTTTTTTTGCCATAACCTTAACCTCCCAGAGACCTTTTTTATTATTAGCCAAAATATATTTTTACTGGTCAAACATTAAGAACCCGGCAGTAAATGAATAGCTACATTCTTAAGCATTTTAAGATCCTTAAGGGGATTACCCCGTACCGCTATCAAGGCTGCCTTAAAGCCTTTCCTAATTGCACCGATCTCTTTTCCCAGCCCAAGAATTTCTGCGTTGGTAGACGTGACCGCTTTCAAAATCGCCCGGTTATCAAGTGATCCCGATTTGTAAAGCAGCATTTCTTCAATTAAGTTATGGGCGTGTCTTACCCCACCGGCACCTGAATCTGTGCCTACTCCCAGAGGAACGCCAAGCTTATGGGCAGAGCTTAACTTTGCAATTTGTTCTTCACAGGTTCTGTTTATAACATCGACTTCAAGTGGCGTGCGCAGGCCTAGCAGCGGTTCTCTAGTCTGGATGGCTACTGGAATGATGGTTGGAACCCAGGCAATTTGCTTTTCAGCCATTAGCTTTAGTGACTCTGAGCGAATAAAGTAGCCGTGTTCAATTGAATCAACTCCTGCTTCTACCGCTGAATCTACCGCTGCAGCCGAGCTGGCATGGGCCATAACCTTTAAGCCCTGCTTGCGAGCAAATGAAACAAGAACTCTTAGTTCGTTTAAGGGCATCAACTGACCCTTAACTGAACCGTGCTCGATAAAGCTAACTACACCTGAAACAATAATCTTAAGCTGATCTGTGCCGGATTCCCTGATCTTAGAAACAATAAGCGGAATGTCAGACTTTTGCCTGTAACCCAAACCGAGAAAAGAGCCATAGCCACCTTTTTTTCTAACAGCCTTTCCGGTCGCAATAATGCGCGGCCCCAAGCATTTTCCGTCTTCAACAATTTTCTTTGCTTCCAGGTTAATACCCTGACAATCACCACCGTCGCGGACCGCTCCGGTACCTAAGCTTATTATCTCGTTTAAATCATTAACTATCCTGACCTGTAATGCTTTTCTGTCATTCCACAACATGCGAGTTCTATTAAAGCCTTTTCCATTCAAGGCCAGATGAACATGAGCGTCAATAAGGGCAGGCAAAAGTGTAAAACCATCTTCAATGCAAATGAAATGAGGGTGATTTTTTATCGAAGCAGGCAAATTGTTTTTTTGAATAGAGCGGCTTGAAACAATACTGTTTTTTTTAATTTCCAGCAGGATATTTTTTTCAGGTACCAGATCAGGACCGGTCAAGGCAAGTGAAGCCCAAACAAAATAAGCGGCATCTGGTTTAATGGCTACTATTTTCATCATTTCGGGTTAGGAAACCTCGTATAAGGTGTGCATAATTTCCTTGAATAATTAATGATTATTTGTGCTTAGCCCATAGTGGTCAAGGCTTGTATTCTGAGCAGGAAATTTTTCCTGCCGGACTTTATATTTACAGCCCTATAATGACTTATGATCATTTCCACGTCCGGCAAGCAGGTATATTACTGAGCCGAAAAAGACGATGGCAATAACGGCTATCCATCCCGTCTTCGGTAAATATTTAACATTTTCCCTCGGCATTAAGTCTGTTATTGCCCAGGCGATTAATCCGAGATTGATGACAAACAGGGCAGCGATAATGATTAAAATATATTCCGCCAACTTCTTTATTACCCCCTTTGACTCTGTTTACCTTAATTTCGTTATCATCTTATGCGGCAAAAATCTTTGTTTATATTAATATTTCCTACCCGCATATTATAGCATAACAATTTCCGGGCAGGGTTTTTATATAGCTGCCTGATTATAATTGATTTAAAACAAGAGTAACTGCTCAGCCTATTGTCCTTGTTGAATGATAACCGTCCCCTCTGGCTTACTTATTTTGGGCTGGAAGGCTTATTATCCCGGGACAATTGGACTGTGCCGCGATACTGATCTTTATAG
>PWSG01000267.1 GCA_003564055.1 Syntrophomonadaceae bacterium | reverse complement strand
CATGGAGCTGTTCAAAACGGAAAATATAGATTTCATTGATGCTTACAACAGCGAAATTATGCGCAGCCGGAAGATAGACATTATCTACAGCTATGACAAACACTTCGACCAGCTGCCTGATGTTGTGAGGCAGGAACCTTAATGAAGGCTAATAAACTGTCTGGGTTATTAACACCCGCCAATCAACCCAACTATAACCAGGATAATAATTAAGAGCAGCGGCAGCAGGCAGCCTAAAGAGCTGATGGCACAGCCGGTCTGCTGCATGGCAAAGCCTGAAGAAAATCTTGGCTTGCCATCTTTCCAGGCCAGCTGGGCCCTGCAGTTACTGCAAATGGTAACATTTTCGGGAACAAAGGCATTGCACTTCGGGCATTTTGCTTCCACAGTAACCCTGTAATGATCATCAGTACTGTCCCGGGAAAGATCATATACCTCAGGTGATGTTTCATCTGCCAAATCTGAGTGGCAGTACCTGCATTTTATTGCCTTGCCCCTGATTTTTTCATCGCAGTACGGGCAATTTTTGTATTCACTCTCAGTCACATTGCTGCCCCCTGTCGGTAGGTTTAAACCTGAGCCAAGGGGCCAGTTCCATCGTCTGACATGGGGACACACCTCTTGTAGAGGAATGTCCCCAAGTCACAATACGGTGACGCTCGAACCGTCCCCATTGGCAAAGCTTAACGTCAATATTATTTCTATAATTCAGGATGTTATCCTTTTTTATTATAACCGGGGCTAGATGATATATATGACAGATGCAAGTTGAAGCGGTGATATAAAGCAGGAAAAAACTTATTAATGAGGAATCAGAAGGCATGGAAATTAAATGGTTTGGCACAGCAGCCCTTTCCATCTCCAGCGGAGGTGAGTCAATACTATTTGATCCCTTTCTGCCGCTGAACGCTGAACTCCCCGCGCCTTCAATAGAAGAGCTGGCTGCGCTGGGCGATATTTTTATCACCCACGGCCACTTTGACCATCTCATGCATGTGCCGCAGGTGGTGCAGGCCGGAGAAGGGGTTGTTTACTGCTGCAATACAGCCGCGGAAAGCCTGTACAGGGAAGGAGTGCCTGAAAGCCGGGTTGCTGTAATCAAACCCGGTGATAAATTCGAAAAAGGCCCCTTTGAAATAACTGTATACCGGGGAGTGCATATCCGCTTTGATTTGCCCCTGATTGTAAAAACTCTGATCAGCAGGCGGTGCCTGAGTAATTTTTCGGCCTTGAGGGTGCTGCTAAAGGAAAGTAAGCGCTACCCGGAAGGGGAAGTGCTGGTATACAGGATAGCAGCAGGTGGGAAGAGTGTGCTGCACATGGGCAGCCTCAACCTGGACAGTTCAGAAGAGTATCCTGCAGGCATGGACCTGCTGACCCTGCCTTTCCAGGGCCGCAGCGACCTGAACAGTTACGCGCTGCAATTTATAGAACGTCTAAAACCGAAAGCCCTTTACTTGCATCATTTTGATGATGCTTTTCCGCCGGTATCAAGCCCTGTGGATACTGCGCCATTTGTTAAAAAGGTTGCCCGGGAATATCCCGGACTGCGGGTAATCGTTCCGGCGTTTAAGCAAGCGGTGGAAGTTTGAGCAATATATCCAACGCGAACACCAAAACCTGTTGAGTTGTTCAAAACCAATTTAAACAGGCACTTTGATCATATTTTTTACATCAAACGGGGGGCAAATCTTCTTCCCTGTTAAACTTAGGCTTCGAAATTCTGATTGCCTTGATTGTTTCCCATAAGTATTCAAGCTCTTCTTCAGTCAGGCTTTCTATTTCATCAAGCTTACTTTTCACATACTCAATCTGTTCATCAATCACAGATATGTTTCTTTTTTCTGTTTCTCTTGCTAGTTTATCAACAAAAAATGTAGCAATACTACCAGTGACCATTCCTAAAAAGCCAATACCAACAATCATCAGGAAACCAGCTAAAACTCTTCCGCCTGTTGATTCTGGTGATATATCACCGTAACCGACAGTAGTTGTTGTAACCAGGCTCCACCACAGCGCATCGCCAAAAGTTGCAGTGTTTTCTTCAAACACCATTATTCCACAAGCTCCAGCTAAAACGATACAAAAGGTAGCCGAGAGAACATAAATCAAACCATTAGTTTTTAGAACACCTGTAAATGTGCTGCTAAATTTTCGAGCAAATGCAAAAAGACGAACCATTTTCCACAGCCTTAGCAGTCTCGCTATCCTGGCACTTCTTAATAATCGAGCTAAGCGAGTAAGTCTGGCTAACCTGGCGATACGGAAAGCTTTGTCGAAAGGCATAATAGCAATCAGGTCAAAGATGTTACTCTTGAAGAATTGCCATTTTTGTTTAGCCCTGGCGAGGCGGTAGAAATAATCAACAGCAAATATAGTCAGGATTATTATATCTATATTAGCAAGCAAAACTTCCTGGGCTTCAGTAAGAGGTCTTGTAAATTCAATAAAAAGAATAACTGCTACAACCAGGGCTAAAGCTGCCATTATTAATTCATAAGCCAACAATAGCTTTTTCCTGTCTTGAATCATAGCAAACTTCTCCTGTTCACTTTAATCTGTGCTTTATACTAAAAGCAAACTCACGATTCAAGTAAAAAGAAACTTACTCTTTAACCCCCTGGCCCTTATTTTTCAATTTCTCAAGTTTTGCCTTGATTCTATCTTCCCTGGCGGTTGTTTCTTCGATGTCTAAATCAAGATTCACATTAAGCCAGCTGCCTTCTTTAACACCTTCTGGCAATAATTCTTTAGGGATATCAACTTTAATTTCTTCATTTCCAAACAGCACTATAGCCATATCACCTTCAAACCTGTCTATAACTGCTTTCATATGCTCACCTTCTCCTATTATTGTGGAGGCCTGCAGTTCCCGCATGGAGAATAGCCCGCTGCTTTAGCCTCTGCAACACTGCCAAAAGATATCAGGTTTTCGGGGTTTATATTATTCACACTCAAACAATTAGGGTAATGATACTTGTCAGATTTCCTGCTGCCCAGGTATTTTCCTTCAATATCTGCTTCAGGCGCAGGAGTCTCTTGCTTTTGCGCAGTATAATTGTAGGGCTCCATATTTACGTCATACGTTACTCCATCTGTTGTAATAACTGTAGTTCCATGTTTATCAGTTCTATAAATATCTACACTTGCGGATGTTAACTTGGATAATGTTTCTTCATGTGGGTGTCCATACTGATTTCCCTGTCCGCTCATTATTACAGCTGTTGAAGGAGAAACAGCATTGAGGAAAGACGAGGTTGTGCTTGTGCTGCTTCCATGGTGACCAACTTTCAATATGTCGCTCTTTAACTCATAGCCTTTATTTAAAATTTGGCTCTCGGCTTCATGTTCAGCATCTCCTGTAAAAATGAAGCTTATTTCACCAAAAGTAATCCTGCATACTATGCTGGCATTATTGAGGTGAGAACTGGAAGGTGAAGTGGGGTGGATGATT
>PWSG01000145.1 GCA_003564055.1 Syntrophomonadaceae bacterium | reverse complement strand
GCAAACCTAATTGTCAAATACTGGTTAGGTTTAGTTGATAAGCTGCCTGTGGTTGTTGAAAGCCCCCCTGAAGATGTTGACGACCCAAAGGATGATGAAGATCCCGATAAAAGCCCACCGGATCATGTTTATGAAAACGATGCTGAAAGCCCCGCTGACCATGTTTACAATTCTTAATAGAACCTTACAAGCTTGACTTAAATTTTAACCACTTTCCTGAGAGAAGTTTTCAAGGGAAGTGGTTTGTTTTTGAAGGTTGCTTGGCAAAAAGGACAACTAAAAGTTTCTAATGACTGTTTTTTAAATCAAAATGCTTTTATAAAGCGTTATCTTTTGTTTTATGGCCAGATTACATTGAAAACCTTAATCAACAGCAATAATTAAACACTTTTTACAGGAGCTTGTTTAATGTATAAATATGCCGAGGTTATAATCGATTTGGTCAGCAATGCTGTTGATCGTCCATTTCATTACACTATCCCGCCTCGATTACAGAAGGAACTGGAGGCGGGCATGCAGGTAACAGTCCCCCTGGCCAATCGGCGCTGCCAGGGTTACGTGCTGCGCCTGCTCAAGGAAACTGATGTCGAAAACCTGCGTGATATTATCTCTGTGGCCGATTCAAAGCCGCTTCTAACCGCGGAGCAGCTGGCTCTCATTCACTGGATGTCGCTTAAATATTACTGCCGGATTATTGATGCCCTTCATGCCATGATTCCTGCTTCCTTTAGAAAAGAAAAACGCCCCAAAAAGCCACAGGCCGTTGAGGTTTTAAAAACGGCAGCAAATGCTGATTTAAAGCGTGCACCTGCTCAAAAAAGGGCAGTTGGTATCCTCCTAGAGCATGGCCGGATGTCGCGAAACAGCCTTGCCCTGCATGGTGTAAAACCTGAAACTCTACGCGCCCTGGTGAAAAAAGGTATTATCCGGTTTGTGGATATGCCATTTGAAAAAGTCAAAAAAGAAATACTTGCCCCTGAGACCAGGCCCCATTTGCTAAGAGATGAACAAAAAGAATGTTTCGTTAAAATATCGGCTGCAATTGACAGTTTAAAAGCGCAGCGGATTCTTCTGCACGGGGTAACAGCCAGCGGGAAAACCGAAATATACATGCAAAGCATTACCCGCTGCCTGGAAAAAAACCTCACTGCGCTGGTCATGGTTCCTGAAATATCGCTTACACCGCAGATGATAGAGCACTTTGAGGGCCGTTTTCCGGGTTTGGTTGCCGTTTTGCACAGCCGCATGACACCCGCTGAGAAAAGCCGCCAGTGGCAGGCAATTATTGATAAAGATGCCAGGGTTGTCCTCGGTGCCCGCTCGGCAGTATTTGCACCTCTCGATTCGCTCGGGATGATTATTATCGATGAAGAACACGAAACCACCTATAAACAGGAAGATGCCCCACGCTACCATGCCCGCGACGTGGCCTGGTGGCGAGCCCGTTATAACCGGGCAGTGCTCCTTTTAGGCAGTGCCACTCCTTCACTGGAAAGCTATTATCTTGCCGGGGAAGGCGATACTACCTTGCTCACTATGAAAGAAAGGGTTACTCCAACCCAGCTGCCGCCTGTAAAAATAGTTGATATGCGCAAAGAACTGAAAGATAAACATCGTCATATTTTTAGCCGCCTTCTCCTGGAAGAGTTAAATGGTGTTCTTGAACGCGATGAACAAGCCCTGCTATTTATTAACAGGCGCGGCTTTGCCGGTTTTGTCCTCTGCCGGGAATGCGGTTTCGTTGTGCGCTGTTCTTCATGCGATGTTTCTATGACCCTGCACAGAGATCGTCAGCAAATGTGCTGTCATTACTGCGCTTACGAAGAACCTGTTCCCGAGATATGTCCAGGCTGCGGCGGTATAAAAATCCGTTACTTCAGCGCAGGCACTCAGCGTGTTGAAGACGAAGTGAAAAAACTTTACCCCGGCGTTTCGCTTATTCGTATGGACAGGGATACCACAACAAGCAGGAAGGCTCATGACCACTACTACCGTCAGTTTAAAGATCGAAAAGCCAGTATTTTGATCGGAACCCAGATGATTGCTAAAGGTTTTGACTTTCCGGATGTAACCTTAGTTGGCGTCATAGCCGCCGATACTACTTTAAACCTGCCTGATTTCAGGGCGCCAGAAAGAACATTCCAGCTTTTAACCCAGGTTTCAGGCCGTACGGCACGCGGTCCGGAGGGGGGTAAAGTTATCATTCAGACCTATCAACCTGCACATTACAGTATTGAAGCCGCAGCCAAACACGATTACTGTGCTTTTTATGACCAGGAGTTGGAGAAGCGCAGCCAGCTGGCTTATCCACCTTTTTCCGAACTGCTCAGGTTCCTTTTCAGTGCTGAGAATGAAAAAGCGTTATTTGAAGCTGCCACCTGGTTTACTGAATTGCTTGAGCCCTTTAATAACGATGTTGAAATTCTAGGCCCTGCCCCGGCTTCACTTTACAGAATTAAAGAGCAGTACCGGGTGCAGACAATTCTTAAAGGTGAAAAATTAAGCAGGCTGGCTCCCGCAATTAAAAAAGTAATTCGCGAATACCATAATCACAAGCCGCCCTTTGCTGTTCGCCTGGCAGTAGATTTTAATCCACTGGTAGTGTTATAATGCATGTTGAGGTGCTTGAAGATGGCTTTAAGACAGATTTTAAACGATAATCACCCTGTCCTGCGCAGCCCGGCCAGGGAAGTAAAGAATATAAATAAAGGCTTGCTGCGTCTTCTTGACGACATGCTTGAAACCATGCATGATGCAAGCGGTGTTGGGCTGGCTGCTAACCAGGTTGGTGTGTCCAAGCGTGTCCTGGTTGCTTCCAGTGGGGAGGAAAGCGTTATAGAACTTATTAACCCCTGCTGCCTGCAGGCTGAAGGAGAAGAGGTTGGTGTTGAGGGGTGTCTAAGTGTGCCCGGCCAATACGGCGAGGTTTCCCGGGCAGAGAAGATTACCTTGCTAGCGCTAAATCGTGAAGGGCATGAAATATGCATAAAGGCGGAAGGCCTCCTGGCCAGGATTTTACAACACGAAATAGATCACCTTGACGGGGTTCTTTTTACAGATAAAGCCCTGCGCCTAATTGACCCCGAGGAAATGCAGGGTGAGGAGAAGAGCGAAGAAAAAGATGGGGAAAAAAGTTGAAAGCGTTAAAAATAATATTCATGGGCACACCATATTTTGCCCTGCCCTCACTTGACCTGCTTGATCGTTCCGACCACCATATCCAGGCGCTGGTAGTACCGCCTGATCGGCCTTACGGCCGTGGTGGAAAAGAACGCCCTACACCGGTAAAAGAATGGGCCCTGAAAAAATCAAAAGAAATAAAACAGCCGAAGAAGTTAACTGATCATACATTTCTTGAGTGGCTGAGGAAAAAAGCTCCCGACCTTATCATTACCGCTGCCTTTGGCAAAGTTTTGCCCGCCATTCTTTTGGAACTCCCAGCCCTTGGATGCATAAACCTCCATGCTTCCTACCTGCCATATTACCGCGGTGCGGCCCCGATACACAGGGCAATTATCGAAGGCGCTGAATTTAGCGGTGCCTCAATCATTAAAATGTCGACCGAACTTGATGCAGGTGACATTATTATCCAGGAGAAAGAAGAAATATCTCCTTTTGATACTGCAGGAATGCTGCACGATCGCCTTGCTTTGCGCGGTGCTGCGCTGCTTTTAAGGGCAGTAGATGCTTATGCAAAGGGCACGGCCGCGGCAGTGCCTCAGGACCATGACAGGGCTACTTATGCTCCTCCGCTAAGTCGGGAAGACGAAAGGTTAAAGTGGAATAGCAGCTCTGTTAAAATATATAATTGCATTCGCGGCTTGAATCCCTGGCCCGGAGCCTATACAACTTTCAAGGGCAAGCGGTTGAAAGTATGGCGGGCAAACAGGCCGGACCCGGAAAGAAAAAGCCATTGCCGCGAAAACCCGGGGACAATCATCTCTGTTGGAGAAGACTACTTAACCGTTGCCACGGCAGACTTTCCCCTTACCCTGACCGAGCTTCAGCCTGCAGGTAAAAAGCAGATGAACGCCGGCTCTTTTTGCTGCGGTTACCATATTAAACCCGGCCATATTTTTAATGGAGAAGAGCAGTCGTGAGCAGTAAAAAGGCTCAGCCAAAAAGCGGTCGTGAAGCTGCCTTGCTTGCCCTGGTTCGTGTTGAACAGGATAATGCATACCTGAATTTGGCTATGCCCGCTTATTTAAGCGGTCTGCCCGCTGATGAAAGAGCGCTTGCAGTCAGACTGGCTGCAGGGACAACTCAACATCTTAATACCCTTGACTGGGCCTTAAATCTTTTTTTAAATCGTTCCCTTAATACTTTAACCCCCTGGATGCGCAACATTTTGCGCCTGGGTGCTTACCAGCTGATTTACCTGCACCGCGTACCCGATTATGCCGTAGTTAGTGAATCAGTGCGCCTTGCGCGCCGTTACGGTCACCGTGGTGTTGCCGGCCTCACCAATGCGCTTTTAAGGCGCCTTGCAGGGGAAGCATCGAGTTTGCCCTGGCCAGATCGCAGAAATGACCCTTCCTTTTACCTGTCGGTTAAATACAGCCAGCCCCGGTGGTTGGCTGCACGAATGACAGAGCGCTTCGGTTTTCAGGAAGCGGAAAAATGGTGCCTGGCTTGTGCTGAAAAGCCACCTGTTTCTATCCGCCCCAACCTTTTAAAAATCCAGCCATTGCAGTTAATCAATAAACTTAAAAACGAAGGAATAGAAACATTACACAGCCCGGTTGTGCCCGGAATGCTGCGCATTAAAAGTGGGGGCTCTCCTGCTTTTACACCTTCCTTTACAGAAGGGCTCTTTACGATCCAGGGAGAAAGTTCAAGCCTGGTTGCTCCACTAATCTCCGCCCGACCCGGAGACACTGTAGTTGATCTCTGCAGCGCACCGGGCGGCAAAGCTACTCACCTGGCTGAACTGATCAAGGACGAAGGACAGGTATATGCAGTCGAATTACGAAAGAACCGGCTGCAGCTGGTTAAAAAGTCCGCCTTACGGCTTGGTTTGAAAGCCGTTAAGCCGCTCTGTGCTGATGGCAGGAAAATTGAGAGCTATAATCTTCCGGTTCCTTCAGCTGTTCTGGTTGATGCACCGTGCAGCGGCCTTGGAGTCACCTGGCGCCTGCCTGAAATCAAGTGGCGCCGCACCAGTAAAGATCTTTTACCAATGCAGTCGCTGCAGCTTGATTTGCTCAGGGCTGCTGCCCGCGTTGTGCCCCGGGGAGGAAAGCTTTTGTATTCCGTGTGCACTACAGAACCGGAAGAGACCGATCAAGTTGTCAAAACTTTTAGCGGCGAGCATAAAGATTTTATTCTTCAAGAGCTGCCGCCGTTTTTACCTTTATCTTTGCGCAGCAGCCAGGGACAAAAAAATACAATAACACTCTGGCCACACCGTCACAAGTTGGATGGTTTTTTTATTGCTCTCTGGCGCAAAAATAGCTAATCCGTTTTTATCTATAGTTGTTGCCTGGAAACTATCTATTTGCTATACTGAACGTGGAAATTATTCGAAATTTAAAAAAGCAGGGAGCAGATTGATTTTGCATATAGCGGGTCTTACAAACAAAGGCAGGGAACGTCCGCGCAATGAAGATAACTGCTTTGCCAGGGCCGATTCCGAATATGCCCTGATGGTTGTTGCCGACGGTATGGGCGGTCATCGTGCCGGGAATGTAGCCAGTGATTTGGCTGTATCAAGGGCAGAGCAATTTTGGGATGAACTGGATCATTCCGTCTTGCTTTCGCCGGAAGAAGCCCGCGAAATGGTCCGCCGCTTGATTACTGATGCCAACGAAAATGTTCTCAATGAGGCAAATAATTCTGTCGAGCGCCGGGGTATGGGAACAACATTTACTGTTGGTCTTCTCTGCGGCAGTCTCCTGACAATAGGGCATATTGGCGACAGCAGGGCTTACCTGGTTAGTGATGGCAAGATCAGGCTTTTAACCAGGGATCACTCCCTTTTGGAACAGTTAATTGAATCAGGCCAGGTTAAACCGGAAGAAGCCAAAGATCATCCCCAGCGCCATATTCTAACCAGGGCCCTGGGTACATCTTCCGATCTGCAGATAGATATCAGCGAGAAAAAAATTGAGGCAGGCTCAATTCTTATTTTTTGCACCGACGGTCTTACCAATATGGTAAGTGATGACGAAATTTTAAAAATTGCCCTGGAGCAGTCCGATCCTGAACTGCTGGCTGAATCTTTGATCGAACTGGCTAATTCACGGGGTGGTTTCGATAACATCACAGTAGTTGCAGCCACCGGTATTGGGGGTCAGGAAGCTTAATGGTTGGAAAAATCCTGGTAGAGCGCTATGAATTGATTGATAAAATTGCCGAGGGAGGAATGGCCCGGGTTTACCGCGGGCGGGATCTTCTTTTAAAAAGAACTGTAGCTGTAAAGGTGCTCAAAGATCAGATGACCGGTGATGCCGCCTTTATTCGTCGTTTTGAGCGCGAAGCCCAGTCTGCTGCTGCCCTATCGCATCCCCATATAGTCAGCATTTATGACGTAGGTGAGCAGGACGGGACTTATTTTATGGTTATGGAGTATGTAGACGGAAAAAATCTCAAAGAGTATATCAGGGAAAAAGGTCGTCTGCCCATACACGAAGCAGTCCACATTACCCGTCAGATAGCAGAAGCATTAGAACAGGCCCATAAAGCAGGAGTTGTTCATCGTGATATTAAACCACAGAACATCCTTTTTTCCAGAGAGGGAAAAGTTAAAGTCACAGATTTCGGTATTGCCATTGCCGGAGATGGTGTTACTGTTACCGTGGGAGACGAAATCGTTGGGTCTGTTCAATATATAGCGCCAGAGCAGGCCAGGGGTGATCTGGCTGGAAAACAGTCGGATCTCTATTCGCTGGGTATTGTTTTCTATGAAATGATAACCGGTAAAGTGCCTTTTACAGGAGAGAGTCCTGTTGCAGTAGCTATGAAGCATATCCAGGAACAAATAGTTCCACCGGGGCGACTGGTATCAGATTTGCCCGTACAGCTGGAGCAGGTTATCTTAAAAGCGGTTAAAAAGGATGCTGCAGAACGCTACAGCAGCGCTGAAGAAATACTGGAAGATCTTGCTTCTGCCGCAGAGAATAAAGATGTGAGGGTTTCTAAGACCCCCGTAGAATCAAATTACGGCGGCAGCGATCAAGATGATGATGTTATATTGAGACCGAATCCTCCGGTTGAAGAAGAAAGCAGGAAGAAAGTTTTACCCGGGGTAATGTGGATGTTTGTCAAAGGCTTTTTGTTTATATTATTACTTGCCCTGATTTTTGGCGGCGGATATTATTTTATAAACAGCTATTTCTTTGTTCCCGAAGTAGCAGTTCCCGAGGTGAGAAACTTAAGCCAGAGTGAAGCGTCCCAGGTTTTAAGGGAAACAGGTTTGGTGCCTGCACAGGAAATAGAATATATTTATGATGATGTAATACCGGTTGGCAACGTAGTTAAAACTGATCCTGCCGAGGGGAGAATTGTGCGTGTAGAAAGGGTTGTTGAACTATATATCAGTAAAGGGCCTGAATTTATTCAAACTCCAGACCTGTACGGGAGGACAGAAATGGAAGCGCGGGTGATCTTAAGCGACCTGGACCTGGATATCGTCGTAGAAATGGAATACAACGAAGATGTCGAAGAGGGCTTGATTTACCGTCAGATTCCCGGAGAATCTTTTCGCATATCACCCGGTGATCAGGTGACTGTGTATGTGAGTCGCGGTCGCGGTCCATTTGATATTGCTGACCTGGTCGGTTACTCCGAGCAGGGAGCTCTTGACTACTTAGAGGATAATAATTTAAGAGCTGTTGTCCGTTACAGGTTTTCAATTGGTTCCTCGGGACATGTTATTGAACAGGATCCCGAGGCGGGAGAAGAAGTAAGGCCCAACCAGGTTGTAGAACTTGTTGTTGGCGAATAGGGAGGTTTTATTTGCTGCAGGGGCAGATAATTAAAGCATCAGGAGGGTTTTTTACTGTTCTTGGCGAAAGCGGGGCAGAATATGTTTGCATCGCCAGGGGCTTGCTTAAAAAAGAACGCGAACTGCTCATGGTTGGCGATTATGTCCTCTTTGAGCCTTCTGCCACTAACGGGAAAGGAATTATCGAAAAACTGCTTCCCCGTATTAATCTCCTTAAACGGCCGCATGTTTCCAACGTGGATCAACTTGCCGTTATCATGTCCCTAAAAGATCCCAGCTGTGACTGGCACCTGGTCAGCCGGATATTAGTGATGGCTGAAAAAGAAGGCACGCAAGCTTTTCTTTGTCTAAACAAAACTGATTTAGCTGCCAAAGATGAATTAGAAGAGATGACCGCTCAGCTTGATAATTATCCCTACAGAGTTTTTTATACCAGTGCGGTTAACGCTGCAGGGCTTGATCAGTTAAAAGATTCATTGCAAAAAAAGTGTACAGTATTTGCAGGCCCATCCGGCGTTGGCAAGTCTTCGCTGCTAAATGCAATCCAGCCCGGGCTTTCTCTTAAAACCGGAACGGTCAGTGAAAAGATAAAACGCGGCCGTCATACCACCCGCCAGGTTGAACTACTGTCTTTAAGCTCAGGTGGCCTGGTGGTCGATACCCCCGGTTTTTCCAGGGTAGATATTTCTGATCTTGAAGGCGCCGAGCTGGCCGATTATTTCCCCGAATTTGAGCCGCTGCGAGAAAAATGCGGCTTTCGTAACTGTCGGCACATCAGCGAACCCCGCTGTGCTGTGAAAGAAGAAATTGGCAGCAGTCTGAACTCAATGCGATATGAGCATTACCAGCATTTTATTAAAGAACTCGACAAACAGGGGGTATATTAAAAATGGCTCTTAAAGTGGCGCCTTCCCTTTTATCAGCAGACTTCAGCTGCCTGCGTGATGAAATAAAAAAAATTGAGGAAAATGGGGCTGATTGGGTCCACCTTGATGTAATGGACGGCCACTTTGTGCCATCTATAACTATCGGACCGGTAGTTGTCCAATCATTGCGTCCTCATACCGACCTGTTCATGGATGCTCACCTCATGGTTAGCGAACCGGAGGATCATTTTAAACAATTTATTGATGCCGGGGTAAATCTGATTACCATCCAGGCTGAAGTTACCGCTCACCTGGACCGTGTCCTGCGCAAAATCAAAACAGCCGGCGCTAAAGCAGGAGTGGCTTTAAATCCTTCCACCCCGGCGTCCGTTCTGGAGTATATTTGGCCGCTGCTTGACCTGGTCCTGGTTATGAGCGTCAATCCAGGTGCCGGTGGACAGGCTTTCATACCCGAAGTTCTACCCAAGATTGAATATATTGCCCGTCAAATCAGTTCCCGTAAACTACCAATAGAACTCGAAGTCGACGGCGGCATTAACCGCGAGACCGCTCCCGCAGTTATCAGGTCCGGAGCCAGTGTTCTTGTTGCCGGTTCAGCTGTTTTTAAAGCTGAAAAAGGAATGAGTTTAATTGGTGATTTGAAAAAAATGCAAAATGTGCTATAATCCAAATAACCGTTGTCTTCAGGGTCTGGTGAGAAGGTTTTAACCTTCAATTCCGAACCGGCGGTAATGCCAGTCGTGTTAAAATGCCTGGCAAAGCCCGCGAGCCTGAGTGGCTGATCCGGTGTAAATCCGGAGCCGACAGTACAGTCTGGAAGGGAGAAGAAGCGGAATAAAACAAAGCATGTTTTATTCGAGGCCCTGAAAGCAACCGCATATTCAGGGTCTTTTACTTAGCCGCCTGAAAAGAGAATTAAACAAACAGCAATCTCTTAATAAAAAGAGGTTTAAAAAGCTTATTTTAAACTCGTCTTATTGTGTGCCGGTTTAAGTGTTTTTCGATTTCTTAATAAGAGGTGAAATGTTTTGGATACCGACGATCGATTTATGTGGATGGCTCTTGACCTGGCCCGCCAGGGCCGGGGGCGTACAAGCCCCAACCCCATGGTTGGTGCGGTTATTGTTCAGAATTCAGAAGTTGTGGGCACAGGTTTTCATCATGCAGCAGGTTCGCCGCATGCTGAAATAATTGCCCTCCAAAAAGCGAAAGAAAAGGCCCGGGGGGCAACTCTGTATATTAACCTGGAACCTTGCAACCATCACGGCCGGACAGGTCCCTGTACAGAGGCTATTATCAAGGCAGGAATAGGCAGGGTAGTGGCGGCGATGCATGATCCAAACCCGAATGTAACAGGAAACGGTTTGGCCAGGCTTGAGGAAGCAGGAGTAAAAGTAAAGCACGGGGTCCTGGAAGATAAGGCCCGCCAGCTAAATGAAGCTTTTGTAAAGTATACAACTACAGGCTTCCCGTTTGTCGGTGTTAAGGTGGCCATGAGCCTCGACGGCAAGATTGGGACAATAACGGGTGATTCACAGTGGATAACGGGTGAAAAAGCACGCCAGTTTGTCCATCGCCTCCGCGATCAAACTGATGTAATAATGGTCGGTATTGAAACTGTTTTAAAAGACGATCCAAGACTAACCAGCAGGGTTGAAGGCGGTGAAGGAAAAGATCCTGTCCGTGTTATTGTCGACAGCACTGCACGCCTGCCTCTCGATGCCAGGGTTATAGAAAGCTCTTCAACAGCTCACACTATTCTGGCTGTTACCGGTCAGGCTTCTACTGAAAAGTGCAGGGCCCTGGAAGAAAGAGGTGTCGAAGTCATTGTTCTGCCTGCTCATAGCGGTCGCGTTAAACTTACCGCCCTGATGAAAAAGCTGGCAGAGCGGGAATATACAACTGTCCTGGTTGAAGGTGGAGGCACATTAAACTACAGCCTTCTCGACCAGGGGCTGATTGATAAACTGTTTGTTTTTATTGCTCCGCTTGTTATCGGCGGCAGGGAAAGTCCTACTGCTTTTGCCGGTTCGGGCATCGAATCTTTGAGCAAAGCATGGGTAGTGGAAAAAATTGAAACGAAACAATTTGACCAGGACCTGCTCTTAATTGGTTATCCCGTACCCGGGAGGTAAAATATGTTTACTGGCATAATTGAAGAACTTGGAGTTGTTCGCAGGATTAGCAGTTCCGGAAATGGTACAGATATTATTATCAGTGTGAAAGAAATCCTAACCGACCTGAAAATAGGCGATAGTGTTGCCGTAAACGGGCCCTGCCTGACAGCTACTGCCATTGGCACTGATAGTTTTACAGCCTGGGTTATGCCAGAAACCGTGAAAAAGACCAACCTGCTTGATTTAACAACAGGCAGCCCGGTTAATATTGAAAGAGCTATGACCTTAAACAGCCGCCTGGGCGGCCATATGGTAAGCGGTCATATCGATGCGGTTGTTACCATGACCGGCAAGCGCAACCAGGGAGGGGCGATGCATTTATCATTTACAACGCCTGACAACCTGCTTCGCTATATTGTTCCCAAGGGTTCAGTTGCCTTAGATGGCGTTAGCCTTACCGTGATCGATGTTGGAAGCAGCAATTTTTCCGTAGGGGTTATCCCCCATACTGCCTCGCAAACCACCCTCGGTCAGAAAGAGGTTGGTTCTCATGTCAACCTTGAGGTTGACATGATTGGCAAATACATCGAAAAGTTGATTGCTGCCCGCATGGATGATATAAAAACAGAAACAAACCTGACCATGGAATTACTAAGGGAAAAGGGATATTTATAGAATAAGCTCTAATAATTGAACGTGAAAAGGATACATAAGAAGGAGAGAAAACTTATGAAATTTAACACTATAGAAGAAGCACTGGCAGATTTAAAAAACGGCCGCATGGTCGTTGTTGTTGATGACGAAGACCGGGAAAACGAAGGCGACCTTGTAATGGCTGCGTCTGAGGTTACTCCGGAAGCGATAAATTTTATGATCCGATATGCCCGCGGGCTTGTCTGCGTGCCGCTTACCTCAAAACGAGTGCAGGAGCTGGATTTGCCCCAGATGGTAACCCGTAATACCGATACCCACTGCACTGCATTTACCGTATCGGTAGATGCCGGTTCCTGCAGCACCGGTATCTCTGCCCATGAACGGGCAGAGACAGTTAAAACCCTGATTGACCCTGAAACCAGGCCTTCGGATCTTAAGCGCCCGGGGCACATATTCCCGCTCGAGGCAATGGACGGTGGTGTTCTGCGCAGAGCGGGCCATACCGAGGCAGCTGTTGACCTTGCCTCACTGGCGGGGCTTGAACCGGCAGGTGTAATCTGCGAAATAATTAACGAAGACGGAAGTATGGCACGCCTGCCTGAATTAAATGAGTTCTGTGAAGAACACAACCTGAAGCTGGTCAGCATTGCCGACTTGATCAATTACCGAATGCAAAAAGAAAAGCTGGTCTGGCGTTCAGCTACAGCCGAACTGCCAACTGCTTTCGGCAGCTTTAAATTAATTGTTTACGATAATAATATTGATAACCTGTCTCACCTGGCCTTGATCCATGGCAGCATTAACCCCGATCATCCGACCATGGTCAGGGTGCACTCTGAATGTCTCACCGGTGATGTTTTTGCCTCACTGCGCTGCGATTGCGGCAACCAGCTGCACCGGGCCATGAAGCAGATAGCGGACAGCGGGACAGGTGTAGTGATCTATATGCGCCAGGAGGGGCGTGGCATTGGACTTCTAAACAAGATTCGTGCTTACGAACTGCAGGATAATGGAAAAGATACCGTCGAGGCAAACGAAGCGCTGGGCTTTGCCGCTGACCTTCGCGATTATGGAGTTGGTGCCCAGATTATGGTTGACCTTGGTTTAAAAAATATAAAGCTGCTAACCAACAACCCGCGCAAAGTTAAGGGCCTTGAAGGCTACGGTATTAACATTGTTGAAAGAGTGCCTTTGGAGATAGAGCCGTGTGAGTATAACAGCAGCTATTTGTCAACCAAAAAAACGAAACTCGGACACCACCTCAGGATATAGGTTTATAACAAAAAGGGTCATGACACAATAATAAGATGGGAGTGTTAAATGTGAAAAAAATCGAAG
>PWSG01000201.1 GCA_003564055.1 Syntrophomonadaceae bacterium | reverse complement strand
CAGGGCAGAAGCTGAGCCGCTTACAAAAAAGCAACAGCAAGAAATAACCCGGCTAAAAAAAGAAGCCGTCGGCCGTATGCCGGAAGCGGTAGAGTTGCTTAAAGATAAGGTTGTGAAGACCGATGCCGATAATTGAGATGAAGAAAGTTTTCCTGCTCGGACATCGGCACGAAAGGGAAAACATTTTTAGTCTTCTGCAAAATATTGGTACCGTTGAAATGCTTGATGTTAAATCAGGTAAAGCCTGGGAAGATTTTCAGGCCCTTCTTGAGCCTGAACAGGCCGGAGAAAAAATTTCTGAAGCAGAATCCTCTTTAAGCGACATTCGCTATTGCCTTGATTTTCTTCAGCGCTATTTCCCGGTTAAAAAAAGTTTTATTCAGCAGTTTACCGGGGCCAAACTGGATTTAAACGAGCATGACTATAACGAATTTATCAACCGCATGGAGCAGGTAAAACCAGTTTATGAAGAGTGCCACCGGGCCGAAGAGAAATTTGCCGGCATTCGCAATGAAGAAACCCAGAGTCAGAATCTTATTGAAGAGCTAGAACCCTGGTCCTCTTTTTCCCTGCCCCTGGAGGAGGTTGGCCAGGGCAGTTCTGTATTTATGGGTCTTTACACCGTAGGTGTCAACAACTCACCTCCCCTTCAGGAAGCCTTAAGTGATCAGGTTCCGGTTCACTATTTTGAAGAAGTTTCTGCTGATAACGAATTTGTTTATTTCTTTTTTACCGGTTTAATTGATGAACTGCATTCTATACAGGATATCTTTAAAGAAAACACTGTAACGAATGTAAAATTTAACGGGCTTGAAGGAACTGCTGCTCAAAACATTGAAGCACTGCACCACAAGTTAAAAAAGCTTGAAGAAGACAGGGACGCTGTTTTAAAAGAGATTGAAGGACTCCTTGAGCACAGACCCATGCTGATGTCCTGTCATGACTACATGGCCAACGAACTGCAAAAACAGGAAGCTGTAGCCAACCTGGCCCGAACTGAAAACAGCTTTCTGCTGGAAGGGTGGGTTCCTGCCCCGGTTTTAAGTGATCTTGAAGAGGCTGTTAAAGAAAAAACAGAGACGGCAGCTTTGGCCTCCAGGGATCCCGAACCTGGCGAGAGTGTGCCGGTATTGCTGCATAACAGCGGGCCGGTAGAAGCTTACGAAGTGGTGACCAAACTTTACAGCACACCAAAAAGAAGCGAACTGGATCCCACACCATATATGGCGCCGTTTTTCTTTGTCTTTTTTGGAATATGTCTTTCCGATGCAGGCTACGGTATTGCTCTCGCCCTGCTTGCCCTTTTTGTCTCCCGCAAGCTTAAGCTGGAAGGCATGGGCAAACAGCTGATTTACCTCCTCTTCCTGGGCGGTTTTTCATCACTGTTTTTTGGAATTCTCCTCGGCAGTTACTTCGGAGACCTAATTAAAGTACCTCCCCTCTGGTTCGATCCTCTAGAAGAACCCATGCGGATGCTTTTTTACTGCTTCGGCATTGGCCTGCTGCAGATCTATTTTGGCATGGGAGTGCAGGCTTTTCGCAACATCAAGGCTGGCCGGCCTTTAAGCGCTATTTTTGACCAGGGCTTCTGGTTCATTTTTATAAACGGTTTAATACTGATGCTTCTCCCGGGATATGAAACAGTGGGGCAGTGGTTAGCTCTTGGTGGGGGTGCAGGCCTGGTTCTAACCCAGGGGCGCAGCCAGAGCGGCGTTGTTATGAAGTTTTTAAGCGGTTTGCTCAGCCTTTATAACATCACCGGTTACTTAAGCGATGTTCTTTCTTATTCCCGTCTGCTTGCCCTTGGTTTGGCCAGTGTTGTTATAGCCACGGCGATTAATGCCATGGGAGAAATGGTTGCCGGTAGTGTTGTCGGGTCGATAATTATGGTCTTAGTCCTGCTGGGAGGACATACCTTTAATATAATAATCAGCACTCTCAGTGCTTATGTTCACACCAGTCGTTTACAGTATATTGAATTTTTTAGCAAATTTTTTGAAGGCGGTGGCAGGTCATTTAAGCCCTTCAGGATAGAAAGAGATTATGTAGATGTAGCTGAAGCAGAAAAAATTTAGGGTAATTAAGGAGCCTGGGTTCAGGAGTCAGCATGAGAACAAACACATTAATGCATATTTTAAAGAGGCATTATTATAGCCGACATTTTATAGCTGACAATGTTGCAATTACATAGTAACAAGTGCAGCAAGTTTAAATGCTGACTACTGAATCCAGGCTCCTGTGGAAATACATTGATTGATCAGAAAAGGGAGGCATTATAAAGATGACAGGAACTGAAATAGCGCTTATAGGCGCTGCTTTGGCAGTTGGCCTTGCTGGAATTGGTTCGGCGATCGGGGTTGGGATAGTCGGCCAAAGCGCAGCCGGCCTGGTAACAGAAGATCCCGACAAGTTTGGGCAAACCCTTCTGCTGCAGGCCTTACCCGGAACGCAGGGTATTTACGGGCTGCTGGCCGGATTTATTATCATGCAGAACATCGGCGTAATCGGAGATGAACTTATGGTCTTAAGTGTTCCCCAGGGCTACGCTTTTTTGATGGCAGCTATCCCGATCGCTATTGTCGGTTTAGTTTCCGGTATCTACCAGGGCCGGGTCTCTGCTTCTGCCGTAGGACTGGTTGCCAAGCGGCCGGAAGAGCTCGGTAAGGGTATTGTTTATGCGGTTATGGTTGAAACTTATGCTGTGCTGGCCCTGCTGGCAACAATCATGCTGCTCTTTGGTATACCGCTAGAATAAGGAGTGAGTGGTGTGAAAGAGGGAGCGGGTAGAATTATCACGCGCATTTTGGATGATGCCGGTGCTAAAGCCGAGAGCATCCAAAAAGAGGCTGCCGAAAAAGCTGAAGGCATATCAGCTGAAGCAAAACAAAAAGCAGCCCGTCGCAAGGAACATATTCTTGAGCAGGCCCGAAAGGACTCAGAAGAGCAAAAAAGACGTATTATCGGCGTGGCTCAACTAGAATTACGCAAGGAGATGCTTGCTGCCAAGCAGGAACTAATCAGTGAAGCATTTGATAAATCTCTTGAAGAGTTAACCATGTTGGGTGACAGCGCATACCTGTCAATAATTAAAAGTATGCTGCTAAATCTCGTGGAATCCGGCCGCGAAACTGTTTTATGTTCTGCCGGTGACCTAAAGAGAATCCCGGGTAATTTTTGGGAAGATGTAAACAGCGAACTTGCCGGGCAGGGTAAAAAGGGAGAGCTCACACTTTCAAGTGAACCCAGGGATATCATGGGTGGCTTTATCCTGCAGGATGAAGGCGTTGAGGTTAATTGTTCTTTTGAATCGCTTTTGGCCATGCAAAGAGATGAACTTGAACCTGAAGTAGCGGCTGTTTTATTCAAGGAATAAATGAGCTTTCCTGCGGGAAAGGAGAGCAACAAGCAGATGCTAATCGACGATACAATTTATGCCTATGCGGTAGGGCGTACGCGTGCTCTTGAAACGCGACTGCTCGATCGGGCACGTTTTGAACGCATGATTGATGCTTCTTCGGCTGATGATGCTTTAAAAGTGCTTGGCGAATCAGCTTATGCCAATGCTGTAGCTGAAATGTCTGAAGTTCACGACTTCGAATCAATCCTTGCGGCAGAACTGCGGGAAACATTTGATCTTATTTTAAAAATCAGCCCGAAGCCCGAGCTGATTGCTATGATGACCTTACGCTATGATGTTCATAACCTTAAGGTGCTATTCAAGTCAAAGTATCTTGGCATCAAAAGCGATCTGCTCATACCGATAGGTTCCCTCGATTTAGATAAGCTCGAGGTGGCAGTAAATGAAGACGACTATCGTGACCTCCCGGAAAAACTACGCCTTACCGCTGAGAAAATCAGTGAAGATTTTCTGGTCAACCGCGATCCCCAGGTTATCGATTTGCTATTAGACCAGGTTCTTTATGATCAGCTGATTTCTTTAGCCAGGGAAAACGGGATTCAATTTCTTGAAGGTATGTTTGTCAGGCAGGTTGATCTAATTAACCTCAAATCGCTGATTCGCGTTAAGCGCATGGGGCTTAACCGTGAACTTTTAAAAAACATTTTACTGCCGCATGGTTCTATTCCCAGCGACCGTTTTACCGCTATGCTCGATGAACCGCTTGAGTCCTTAATAACCATGCTTTCCATGAGCGGCTATGCCGACCTCGTCAGCGAAGGAGTACGCGACTGGCTGGATAAGGGTACGGCTTCACGGTTGGAAAAACTATCTGACGACTTCATTACTGCTTACCTTAAAGCGGGCAAATGGAGTCCCTTTGGCCTTGAGCCGCTGGTTGGCTATTTATGGGCGAAAGAAATCGAGATAAAAAATATACGCTTAGTCCTGGTTGGTAAAATAAATAAACTGCCTGCCGAAGCGATCAGGGAGCGGATTCGCGATGTCTACATATAAAATTGCCGTTATTGGAGACAAAGATTCTATCCTCGGCTTTAAAACTATCGGGGTAGATACCTTCTCTGTAATCAGCAGTGAAGCGGCCCTAAAAGCTTTGAAACAGCTGGTATCTGAACAATACGGTGTAATTTTTATAACCGAAGAGCTGGCCCGGGAGCTGGAAGATATAATCGCAGAATTAAATAAGCGCTATCTGCCGGCAGTTGTTTTGATCCCGAACAGCAAGGGCACTCTGGGTATTGGTATTCAGCAAATTAAGAAGAATGTCGAAAAAGCGATCGGTGCGGATATTCTTTTCAGGAAAGAAGGTTGATAACTTGGATGTTGGCGTTGGCAGGATTATAAAAGTTTCCGGCCCCCTCGTCGTAGCGGATAATATGGGCGAGGCCAGGATGTATGATATGGTCAGGGTCAGTGAAGCCCGCCTCCTGGGCGAAATAATTGAGCTGCACGGTGACCGTGCATCCATTCAGGTCTATGAAGAAACAGGCGGGTTGGGTCCGGGTGAACCGGTTTATACAACAGGCGATCCACTTAGTGTTGATCTTGGTCCCGGTTTAATAGAAGCGATATTTGACGGTGTTCAAAGACCTCTTGATACGATTAAAGAACAGGTTGGCGACTATATCACCCGCGGTGTTGAAGTCTCACCGCTAAGCCTCGAAAAAAAATGGGATTTTGTCCCAAAGGCAAAAGAAGGAGATAAAGTTCACCCTGGCGATATTATCGGCACTGTCCAGGAGACTACACTGGTTGAACACCGTATCATGGTGCCGCCTGATTGTGCTCCAGGCACAATCAAAGAAATTAAAAGCGGAGAACTAACAGTAGAAGAAGTTGCTGCCGTTGTTGAAACAGAAGACGGCACAGTTGATGTAAAGATGATGCAGCGCTGGCCGATCCGTAAGGGGCGTCCCTACCGGGAGAAAATGGGCCCGCATCTTCCGATGATTACAGGGCAGCGGGTCATTGATACCTTCTTCCCTGTGGCCAAGGGCGGGACAGCATGTATTCCCGGTCCGTTCGGCAGCGGCAAGACGGTAACGCAGCACCAGCTGGCCAAGTGGGCAGATGCTGAAATAGTTGTCTACATTGGCTGTGGTGAGCGCGGAAATGAAATGACCGATGTTCTATTGGAATTTCCCGAATTAAAAGACCCACAATCAGGGGAGCCGCTTATGAAGCGGACGGTGCTGATTGCCAATACATCGAATATGCCTGTGGCAGCCCGTGAGGCTTCAATTTATACAGGCATAACTATCGCTGAATATTTTCGGGACATGGGCTACAGTGTTGCCCTGATGGCCGATTCCACTTCGCGCTGGGCGGAGGCTTTGCGTGAAATGTCCGGCCGTCTCGAAGAAATGCCCGGTGAAGAAGGATACCCTGCTTATCTTGGTTCCCGTCTCGCCGATTTTTACGAACGCTCCGGGCGGACAATTTGTCTCAGCAGTGAAGAACGTGAAGGAGCTCTCACGGTGGTCGGGGCTGTATCTCCTCCCGGTGGAGACCTTTCAGAGCCTGTCTCACAGGCCACCCTGCGGATTGTTAAAGTATTCTGGGGTCTGGATGCATCTCTCGCTTACCGCCGCCACTTCCCTGCCATTAACTGGCTGCTAAGTTATTCATTGTACCTTGATAATGTTTCTGTTTACTTCAGAGATACAGTTGGTGAACAGTGGAACGATATGCGCCGTGAATCAATGCGGCTTTTACAGGAAGAAGCCGAATTAGAAGAAATCGTCCGTCTGGTCGGTGTAGATGCCCTATCAGCACGGGAAAGGTTAACCTTAGAAACTGCCAAGTCACTGCGGGAGGATTTTCTGCACCAGAACGCCATGCACGATGTTGATACTTACAGCTCTCTTAAGAAACAGTTTACAATGCTTGACTTGATTTTGATGTTCCATCATCAGGCATTAGCCCTGGTTGAAAAAGGAGAGATTGATCTTGACCTTGAGGAGCTGTTTGCCCTGCCGGTTAGGGAAAGAATTGCGCGGGCCAGGTACGTTCCTGAAGAAGACCTCAAGGACCTGGAAAGTATCAAAACTGAAATAAAAGAGCAGATATCCTCATTAGCCGGAGAAGGAGGAGATGAGGATGCTTAAAGAATACAAAACAATTGTTGACATAGCCGGCCCGCTAATGCTGGTTGAAAAAGTTGAAGGTATCAAATATGGTGAACTTACCGAAATAGAAATGCCCGGGGGAGAAATCCGCCGCGGGCAGGTTTTGGAAGTTGATCGTGACAGGGCCTTAGTCCAGGTCTTTGAAGGTTCAACAGGAATTAATATCGGGACTACCAAAGTCCGTTTTTTGGGTAAGTCGATTGACCTGCCTGTTTCCATGGATATGCTCGGCCGTGTTTTCAGCGGACTGGGACAACCCCGCGATCAGGGTCCGAAGATCATTCCCGAAAAAAGGCTTAATATCGAAGGTTTTCCGATCAACCCCTATGCCCGCGACTATCCTTCTGAATTTATTCAGACCGGAGTTTCGGCCATTGATGGCATGAATACCATGGTTCGCGGCCAGAAACTGCCCATTTTTTCCAGTTCAGGTCTGCCTCATTCCCGGCTGGCTGCACAAATTGCCCGCCAGGCCAGGGTGCTCGGCACTGAATCGAGCTTTGCCGTTGTTTTTGCTGCAATGGGTATTACCTTTGAAGAAGCCGACTATTTTATCAGTGATTTTCGGAAGACAGGCGCTATAGAAAGATCTATCCTTTTTATTAACCTGGCTGACGATCCGGCTATCGAACGTATTGCGACCCCGCGTATGGCCCTTACTGCTGCAGAATACTTGGCTTACGAACAGGATATGCACGTGCTTGTTATTTTAACTGATCTTACCAACTACGCTGAAGCCCTGCGGGAAATATCAGCAGCCCGTAAAGAAGTTCCCGGCCGTCGCGGTTATCCTGGTTACCTCTATACCGACCTTTCAACTATTTATGAAAGGGCCGGGCGAATCCAGGGACGGGAAGGCTCAATTACCCAGCTGCCAATCTTAAGCATGCCTGAGAATGACAAAACCCACCCCATTCCCGACTTAACAGGGTACATTACGGAGGGGCAGATTATTTTGAGCCAGGAGCTGCACCGTAAAGGGCTTTACCCTCCTATTGATGTTCTGCCATCCCTCTCAAGACTAAAGGATAAAGGCATCGGTGAAGGAAAAACCAGGGAAGATCATGCCGATACCATGAACCAGCTCTATGCTGCCTATGCCAGGGGCAAAGAAGCCAAGGAATTAGCGGCCATTTTAGGTGAAGCAGCTCTTTCTGAAGCCGATAAAAAGTTCTCCAGGTTTGCCGATGAATTTGAAAGCCGTTATGTAACCCAGGGTGAGGAAGAAGACCGCGATATTGAAGAAACCCTTAAACTTGCCTGGGAGCTTTTAGCCTTACTGCCGCGGGTCGAGCTGAAAAGGGTTAGTGATGAAAACCTCAAGAAGTATCTGCCCGAGCAGGAGGAGGTTTAGGTCATGGAAATCCGGGTCAACCCAACCCGTATGGAGCTAAACCGCCTGAAAAAAAGGTTGACCATGGCTCAGCGGGGCCATAAACTGCTTAAGGATAAAAGGGACGAGTTAATTCGCCAGTTTTTAATCCTGGTCCGGAAAAACAAAGATCTGCGCGAGCATATCGAGGAAGAACTGTCAGCTGCTTTTTCCAAGTTTTTGCTGGCCAGGGCAGTTATGCCTGCGGAAATCCTAGAAGAAGCGCTGATGTATCCGACCAAGACACTTAAACTGGAGATTAGTAAGCAAAATATTATGAGTGTATACGCCCCTAAATTTAACTGGGCGGAAGAAGATACAGGCGGGGGAGAAGAAAGCAGTATCTATCCTTACGGTTTCGTTGACACCTCTGCCGAGCTTGACAGCTCTATTGAAACCTTATCCGGAATTTTGCCCCAGCTAATGGAGCTGGCTGAAGTGGAAAAATCGGTCCAGCTTCTGGCTGAAGAAATTGAAAAAACCCGCCGGCGGGTTAATGCTCTTGAGCATGTTTTAATTCCCAAGCTTGAGGAGACCATTAAATATATTACCATGAAACTTGATGAAAGCGAACGCGGCGCATTAACCCGTTTAATGAAGATTAAAGATGTCGTACGGGCAAAAATGTAGGTGTCATTTTGCATACCTACCCCGGTAATATTCATGTTCACAGCCGCTATTCCGACGGCAGCGGTAGCCTTGAGGAAATAGCGGCCGACGCTGCAGCAGCAGGTTTAAGTTACGTTATTACAGCTGATCATGAAACCTTAGGCGGCCTGCCCGAAGAAGCAATTCGCCATGGTGTGGCTATGCTGGTCGGAATTGAAATCAACCATTCGCACTGTCACTATGTAGCCTTAAACCTTTCTGAGTTTATTCCCTCAAACGATGAAAATCCCCAGCTGGTAATTGATCGGGTCAATGAAGCAGGCGGCCTCGGTTTTATTGCCCACCCTTTTGAAAAAGGATCCCGTTACCTTGAAAAAGGCAGGGCCTATCCCTGGAAAATATGGCCGGTTTTTCGTTTTCAGGGCATTGAAATTTGGAATTATACCTCCCACTGGCGCGGTCGCGACCCCTCGCTATTAAAAACACTTTACTGGTTTTTATTTGACCGTAAGGGGGCAATGGACGCTCCGTCAAGTGAATGCCTGCGGCTCTGGGATTGTTATAATATTCATAATTACAGAATTACAGGGATTGGCAGCAGCGATGCCCATGCTTTTCCTTATAACCTGGGCCTCTTTAAGGTAAAAGTTTTCACCTATCGCTATATATTTAAAACTATAAATACCTATATTGTTTTAGAAGACGAACTCAGTCAGAATTTCGAACTGGCAAAACAGCAGATAATCGGCGCCCTGCGTGAGGGTCGCTGCTATATTTCTTTTGACAGCCTGCACAGCGGCAGCGGGTTTAGCTTTTACGCTGCGGCAGGAGACAAGATTGTGCAGATGGGCGGGGAAATAACTGCCCGGCCGGGTGTTTGCCTGCATGTAAAAGCGCCTGCCCGGCGATCGCAGATCAGGTTAATTCGTAATGGCAGGTTGTTTAAAGTATGTGACGGGTCGCAGGCTGAATTTAATGTTGCGGAACCTGGTGTATACAGGGCAGAAGTTTTTTTCCGACCTCTTTTGCGCAGGCCCCGCCCCTGGATCTATTCCAACCCCATATATTTGAGGTAAAGTTAGAAGGTTTTTTAGGAGTTGTTTTAAGCCCGGCCTGCTGTGTTATGAGCGAGCAATCGGTTGCAAGCAGCATTGTGATGATATAATATCAAGATATAAAGCAGCTACTCAGCCTATTGTCTTTGTTCAATGATAAGCGGCGCCGCGGGGACGGTTCGAGTGTCTTTCTAACCTGGCCTCTGGACTCTGATTTATGACTTCTAATACTGGAAGTCGGTAGAAACCGTTCCCTGTGGCTTAGCGGGTTATGACAGCAGTTACAATACTGATGACATATTATTTTTAAGGAGGGCTTTTTATGTTAAAAGTTGGAATCAACGGTTTTGGGCGGATTGGCAGAAGCACATTGCGTGCCGCGATGCACCAGGACAAGGTTAAGGTGGTCGCCATCAACGATTTATCGGACAGCGAATCTCTTGCCCACCTTTTCAAGTACGATTCGGTCTACGGTATTCTTGATGCTGAAGTTAAATCAGATCAAGAGGGCTTCCTTATTGACGGTGAAAGAGTAAAGGTGTTTTCAGAGCGGGAACCGGGAAATATACCCTGGAAAGAAGCAGGTGTTGACGTGGTTATAGAGTCTACCGGTGTCTTTACCAGGCGTGAAGCAGCAGCGGAACATATTGATGCAGGCGCAAAGCGGGTTATAATTTCTGCTCCGGCAGCAGTTGACGCCGTACTGGTGCTTGGTGTAAACGAGCATCTTTATGACCCGGAAAAACACTTTGTTATATCCAATGCCTCGTGTACTACAAATGCCCTGGCTCCGCTGGTAAAAGTGCTGCATGATAATTTTGGGCTGCAAAAAGGCTTAATGAATACAACCCACGCTTACACCAATGATCAAAACCTGCATGACTTCCCCCATAAAGATCCGCGCCGGGCGCGTGCCGCAGCTTTATCTTTAATTCCAACCTCCACCGGTGCGGCTAAAACAGTGGGAGAAGTAATGCCTGAATTAAAGGGTCGCATAGATGGTTTTGCCATCCGCGTTCCAATCCCAACTGTGTCCCTGGTTGATTTTGTAGCTGTAGTGGAAAAAACGGTTACTGTAGAAACAGTTAATGCTGCCTTTAAAAAGGCAGCCGAAGGTTCCCCGTACCTTGCTTACAGCGAAGAACCGCTTGTATCTATCGATTACCAGGGAAATCAGTATTCTTCAACATTAGATGCGCAGTCTACCATGGTTATCAGCGATAACATGATCCGGGTCGTGGGATGGTACGATAATGAATGGGCCTACGCCTGCCGCTTAATTGATCTGGCGGCAATGATTGCAGGCAGTTAGAAAACTCAAACATGCCTGGCAATGCTTATTATTAAATGACCGATCGCAAGCTGAGAAGCAGGTATCTTTAAGAAATGATAAAAGGATCTCGATTCTTCACGAGGTCCTTTTCGATCCTGACCTGAAGATGACGCTTTGCCATAGGAATGATATAATTTTAAACATCTGCAACGCAGGAGGTGGTTCTGTGAAAGTTAAACGAAGCATCGAAGAAATAAATGAAAAGATAAAAACAGGAAAAGCGGTCGTGCTGACAGCAGAAGAAGTGATTGGTGTGGTAAAAGACAAGGGATTAGAGCAGACAGCGGCCTCGGTCGATGTAGTGACCACGGGAACCTTCGGGCCGATGTGTTCTTCAGGCGTATTTTTGAACCTCGGTCACCCCAGGCCGCGGATGAAGTTGGGTGAGGCTTTCTTAAACAGCGTTCCTGCTTATGCTGGCCTTGCAGCAGTTGACCTTTACCTTGGGGCAACTGCCATCCCTCCTACCGATCCAGCCAATCGTAATTATCCTGGCGACTTTATTTACGGTGGCGGTCATGTTATCGAAGATCTTGTAGCAGGCAAAGAAATCAGGTTGGAGGCTTCTTCTTACGGAACAGATTGCTATCCCCTGAAAAGAATAGAAACCAGATTTCGCCTGTCGGAAATAAATGAAGCAACCCTCTACAACCCCCGCAATGCTTACCAGAACTATAACGTAGCTGTAAACTCGGGGGAGAAAACCATTTACACCTATATGGGCATTCTCAAACCGGGGATGGGTAATGCCAACTACAGCTCGGCAGGCCAGCTCAGCCCGCTTTTCAATGATCCCCTGTTGAAAACAATCGGTATCGGCACCCGTATCTTTTTAGGCGGCGGTATCGGTTATGTCGCCTGGCACGGAACGCAGCACAACCCTTCCGCGGCGAGAGATGAAAAGGGCATTCCGAAAGGGCCCGCGGCAACCCTGGCCCTGACTGGTGACCTGAAGCAGATGAAGCCGCGCTGGCTGAGGGGCTTAAGTTTCTTAGGTTACGGGGCCACGCTACAGGTCGGTGTCGGCATTCCCATCCCCATACTTAATGAAGAAATTATGGGCTGTTGTGCCGTTAGCGATGAAGAAATATTTGCCCCTGTTGTCGATTATCAGAGTGCTTACCCTTTCAGGGAAAGCGGAAACCTGGGCCTGGTCAGCTATGCTGACTTAAAAAGCGGTTCGGTAACAGTGCAGGGCAAAAAAATACCGACGGCCTCCCTTTCCAGCTACGCCGGGGCCAGGGAGATTGCCGCTAACTTAAAAGAATGGATAGAAGCAGGCCGTTTTACCCTCTCCGTGCCCGCAGCCCCGCTGCCGTCAGTTGATGCCGGGATAAGCCTGAATGCGCTGCCACAGCGAGATCCTGAAAAGCAGGAGGATAAATAAATGATCAAGCAAAAAGTTGTGCTCCGCTTCCCGCCGCATATAGTTGAACAGCCGACAATTTACCATTTAATTAAAGATTTCGACTTGATGGTTAACATACTGCGCGCCGACATTAACCCCAAAAAAGAAGGGCGCCTGATGATGGAATTAAGCGGGAGTGAAACCAACTACCAGCGTGCTGTTGAATGGTTAAAAGAGCAGGGTCTGCAGATTATGAACTTAGAGCAGCAGATAATCTGGCGCTCGGATCTCTGTACGCACTGCGGGGCCTGCACAGTAATCTGCCCCACTGAAGCGCTCATGTTTGAGCGCCCGGGTATGACAGTTCGCTTCGCAGAAGAAAAATGTATTGTTTGCGAGCTCTGTCTGCGGGCCTGCCCGGCCCGGGCCATGGAAACCCTGGTCGAAAACGCTAATTCCAGATGAACGGCAAGAGGGTTTACCGCAGCGACACTTCGGATTTAAGGCTTACTTCTTTTTCGATTGCAGTAAAAGAAAGCGACCTGTGGATCGCTGTCAGCAGTACAGATTACCATAAAAGTTTACCGCAGCAGGTTGAAAAAATACTCTGGAACAGGAGGCGCCAGATAGAAAACTATCTCTCTGCTCATCCTGACCTGGCCTCAAGCTTAGAACCATGT
>PWSG01000236.1 GCA_003564055.1 Syntrophomonadaceae bacterium | reverse complement strand
CCCGTAGCTGAAAAACGCTTTTCAAAATCCTGTTTTTCTAAAAGATTTTTAAGATAATCACGCGCCCCTTGTTTCTCTTTAGCTAACGCTTCACGCTTATCAGTCGATACATCAGCCTCATCTTTACCAACAGATGTTAAATCGTCATCAAACGATGCGACAATGGCATCATTGATAATACTGGCATCCGTTTTATCAGTAAATCTGAACCGATACTTACCGTTAGCTTCAAGATTAGGCGTGTAATCATTCTCCAATTTCTTAAAAGCTTCATGCCCACCAATAGTCTTGACATCGCTACTCAACATAGCGAGAACCGCGTGTTTGTTAATCCAATTCCGTCCATCAGGAGTCATCGCCGCTTTGTAATCCTGAAGACGTGTTAAAATATGCCCCCTTAAATCATCCCTAAGTTCAGAAATACCTTTGAAAATATCAGCGGCAGCGCCGTAAAAATATCCCATTGACCGTGTTTTAAGCGAACCATCTTGTTTATGTCCCGCCCCTGCTGCTTCAGCTTTGCGATCTTCTTTAGTGCCAAAGTGCTTCAACTGGTCATGGTTTTTAAACATGTAGTCGTAAGCAAAAACTAAACGATCCCGCCCTGAAATACCTTTCTCACCGGATATTTTAAGTCCCTTACGAAATAGTTCATGGGCTTTCTTGAAAGCGTTAAAAAACATCTCCGTTTCGTGATGTGGCGCAACCCTAGAATAATAGCCCACAGGAATCAGCACATCTTGTTGTGAATCAACTTCACCCGTCTTAAAAGCTTCCTCAGCCGATAACTGCCCTTCCTCAGTCGTTACATTGTCTTCAAAAACACTTGCATCAAAATCATCCCGATCAACGTCTAAATCACGATCATCCTGAAGCTTTACTTCACGCCCTGCATCCTGAATATCACCCATAATAGAGCGTATGTCTTCGTCAGGATTTAAATCACCCATGTATTCCGGGGTCATATCCAGCATGTCGGCAGTGGTCATGTCCGAACGTAAGTCATCCAACAATCGTTCAATGCTCTTAAACCGTTCGCCCTTGTTTGTAGTATTTAAATTGTAACGTCCGCTTGACTCTAAAAACGCCCGAAATTTAAACAAAAGCTCCTTGTGTTGCTTAGTAAGATGTATTACATGATCTCCACCATCCTTATAAATATTAACACCATCACCATCAAGTCCTTCTAAACCGGCAAATTTTTCGTAATCAAAAACAAGGCTTGGGTCAGGCGTAAACAGCATCCCTATGCCATCTTTATCGTTTGCGATGAATCTTATAGCTTCACCGCGTAACTTATCCAGTCGAACACTTACATACTTACCGACATGCTTATTGGCTTTGCGTGTAAAATCATGCCCTAAAGCCCTAGATAAATCAGCCGCATAACGATAAACAACCGCATCTGCTAGTTTTCGCTCCGCCGCCGTCCTTCTGTATTGCGCTGCTCGTCCACGCCACCCTACACCGCTCACATCATCCAAAGTCCACCACATAGCCGCACTAGCTAATTGATTAATAGCGTTACCCGCTTCCGTCCTCAAAAACCGCTGATGGTAATACAATGCGCTATAAGCCGCTTGCGCACTTGACTTTATTTTAGCCGCCATTTCTTCAGGGGTAGGGTACATACCCAACTGCCCATAATCTGTACGGTTAGATAAAGTGCTATAAGTCTCGGTAAACTCACCAATCCGTTGTAATTTCTTTAACAAAACAATAAGAAACGGATTGTTCAATATATGATTAGGGTCTTTATTAATATCTTTCGACTTGTCCGTATCTCTATCCTTATGGTCTAGTAACTTCAAATCACCCAAAAGTGTAAACGGATTAGCTTCTTCCTTAGCACTATAAACCCGCTCATAATGCGCACGTTTTTCATCCCTTAGCTGTATTAACTCCGCCTCCATGTCCTGCACGGCTATATCCCAACGAATCGCTTCTACCGCCATTTGAACCAATTCATGATTAGGTGTCTGCAACCCTTTATGGACTTCACGCCCTAAAGCGGGCAGCACGGCTAAAATAAACTTACGTTTGCGCGATTCCATAGAAAGAATCTTGTCATGGAACATACCGTAAACCGCAGGGTCTGCTGCTATCGCCTTCGATGGACGTTCTTTACCTATAGCCGTTTGAGTTGAAGTAATCCGATTGATATAATCCTCAACCATTTGATCTTTTTGATTTTCCGTCAAACGCTTATCGGTCAGCGTACCCCGATATTTAACCGCGTCTGTAACCAATGTCTCTAATGGATCAGCGTGTACTCTCTCCCGTACCAAATCATAAAAACCGGCTAAATACTTACGCACATCCTCCAACATCTTGGTGCGAGCTTCTTCACTCATAACCCCGACCGTTTCACTATAATCAAAACGATCATCTAACCATTTGAAAGGCTTAAACTTAGGATCAGGTATGCGTAAAACATCAGACACAGAACCCGTTTCTGATTGACCTATACCCTCATCTATCAGCGATTGTCTGACATCTTTAAGTAATTGAGGATAATGCTCCTGCCAATAAGGATCGCCATGCTTATGAGAAAATTCAGCATCGCCTGTTGCAACCAATCTATGCGCTAGTTCCTTGTTATTTCTATACGCCTTCAACATCAATTGGTAAAGAATCTCAAGATGCCACTCTCTACCCGTCTTAGGAACAAGATCAGTTCTCGCAGGCTGTTCTCCTACATGATGTTGTCGATTACCTTCAGCACGGTACTTAGCATCTAACGCTTCATCAAACACACCCGACTTCATAGCCTGATAAGCATGTTCGATAGAATAAAAAGTCTTACCCTTATTCTGGAGCGTAATTGGATGCTTAGTGCTGAATATAGCGTGACTTTTCTCTTTGTTAGTCTTATCACCCCACCAGACATCATAAACTTTAGGTTTAATATCAGGAGGTTGTATATCCTGATCTTGGTCAGGGGTTGTAGTAGTTGTGGATTCACCCGCTGATGAAAACTCGGCTAAAGCTTCATCCATCTCCCTATCAATATCACTCTGCGTATCTGTTTTTTGCTTCGACGCGCCTGTAGCTTCCCTAATAGCCGCCGTTCGCTTAACCATACCATCAGCCCATGCTTCAACAGCAGGGTCAAGATAAGAATCTTTAGTCTGCAAACCGTACTTAGCAAAAAAGTCTTTTAATCTCTCCTTAAACCAATTAACCAAATCTTGAATAAGCGTAGTTGCCTCTGGATATTTAGCCTTAAACTCCTTAGAAAACCCCTTCTTTTTAAGATATAACGATAGTTGATCGGCTACCCACTCACGATAATCAAGAGCGTAATCAGCGTAAGATTTACCACCCACTTTTTCTAATACATCTGGACTTTCATCCAATTGCTTGTTTGCATCCATACTAACAAAAGCTTTAAAAACTAATGGCGTACCTCCCTGTCTGGAGAACAATGTTTTCAATAACCCACTGACTGTACCCT
>PWSG01000171.1 GCA_003564055.1 Syntrophomonadaceae bacterium | reverse complement strand
TATAACATCTCAAAAGCTCGGTCTTAAGGGTTTAATGCTTTCGAGGCTGTCTCTGTGTTTACTTCCGTTACATCCCAAAAGCTCACTGACCGCTCTTTAAGCGAATTTGTCGGCAGACTTCGGTGCTTTAATCTCCCAAAGCAACACTGCCCAGGTTACAGGGTTCTGACTTTTACCCAGGCGGGCCTATCTCCCGCTGAACACCCCAGCCTTCGCTGGGCATAAAAGTAGTTACAAAGCATGAAAAAAAAGAGCCGGCCCGGTAAGGCCGACTCCTTTAATTAGTTTTTTACTAACACAGCTGTTAAACCATGCTTTATTTTCCTGCAGCATCCATATCCTCGACGGTTGCCGTTGACTTACCGACAAACCTGACGAAGACAATCAGGACGACTATTCCGACTATGATAGAAATAAGCGGGGGAACGCCCAAACCGGCCGGAATAAAGCCGAAGATTGCAGCGACAACAGCCCCCGTGACCGCATAAGGAATCTGGGTGCGGACGTGGTCGATATGGTCTGCTCCGGCACCGGTGGAGGATAGAATGGTGGTGTCGGAAAGCGGTGAGCAGTGGTCACCGAAAATGGCGCCGGTAAGAACGGCAGCCAGGGTCGGAACCAGGAAAGGTTCCCCACCTATGGCAAAGGCAACCGGGATAGCCAGCGGGGTAACAATACCCATGGTGCCCCAGGAGGTGCCCATTGCAAAAGCCATAAAACAGGAGAGAAGGAAAATAAGCAGCGGTAGCATTGCCGCTGAAATTCCGACTGCTTCAACAACGCCAACCAGGTAATCGGCTGCGCCAAGTTCTCCTGAAACGTAGCTTAAAGCCCAGGCCAGAACCAGGATGATCAGGGCCGGGAATACAGACTTGGCTCCGTTAATGAGTGTATCGATCGCTTCCTGGAGTGGAACAAGTCTCTGGGCCAGAACCATAACCAGGGTAACGAGGGCGCCTAAACTGGAAGCCCAGAGCAGAACAACGCTTGAGTCAGCATCACCAAAAGCTTCCGTCATGCTGACACCGGGTTCTGTACCGCCGCCTTCCAGGTAAAGGCCTACAAAAGTGGCAACAAGCACGACAAGCACGGGCACTGCGAAGTTAAACCAGCGCAGCGGAGTTTCCTTGGCCGGCTGGAGTAACTCTGTATCGGTTGCTGACAGGGGAACAGCACCGTCGCGCAGCAGCTTGCCTTCTTTACGGGCCCTCACTTCTGCTTTATACATGGGCCCGTAATCTTTCATGGTTATAGAAAGAATCAGCACCAGGGCAATGGCAAAGATGCTGTAGAAGCGGTAAGGAATACTCTGCAGGAAGATCAGGTAAACAGGAACCTCTTCCATACCGATAGCCGCATAACCTTCACCGATAACGCCGAGCTCGAAACCGATCCAGGTCGAGATCAGGGCAATTGTTGCAATCGGCGCTGCCGTGGAGTCGATTACGTACGAGAGCTTCTCCCTCGATATTTTCAGCTTATCGGTAACCGGACGGGCTGTATTACCGGCGATAATACAGCTGGCATAATCATCGAAAAAGACAATCATACCCATTAACCAGGCTGAAAGCATACCGCCGCGGATAGTTTTTGCTTTTTTTGAAAGGGCTTCGGCGATTGCGTGTGCTCCGCCTGCCTTGGTTACGAGCCCAAGGGTACCGGCAATGATCATAGTAAAAATCAGAATTGCCGCGTACCAGGGGTCAGCCGCACTTTCCAGCATGTATGTATCAACTGAACGGAAAAACCCATCTATGGGGTTGGCATGGAGGAAAGTAGCGCCCAGCCATACAGCAATAAATAGAGAAATGATGACCTGGCGGGTTGCTATAGCCAATACGATAGCTAAGATTGGCGGTAAGATTGATAAAATTCCATAATCCATAAGACTATACCTCCTGACTATTTTTTACCCTCAACACATAATAATTCCTGAACCCTTGATAAAATCAAAAATCCCTCCTTCCCGGTTCATACTGATCTGTCAAGTGTCAAGTATTAATAATTCTCCACCAGAATAATTATTCCTGCATAAATGGCGTACTATTCTACCAAATTCGAAAAAATAATTGTATAATTGTAAAGCAGTAAAAAGTTCTTGTAACAATTGGTGGTGTATCAATGCTTCCTGATAGTTTTAACTGGCTCGATATTGTTATTTGTCTTATCCTCGCCGCCGCCCTGATCAAGGGAGTAAGCGCCGGGCTGATAAGAAGCATCTTTAATGTTGCCGGTATTATTGCGGGCCTGGTCCTGGCTGTTAATTATTACGCCCCGGGCAGCAGCCTGATTTTAGGTTATATTGCTTTGCCGCAGCTTATAGTTGATGCCTTAAGTTTTATCCTCATCTTTTCAATTGCTGCTGTGACAGTTCATGCAGTGGGTGTTATTGCAGCAAAAATAACAAGGTTTAGCCTGTTTAAACTTATCGATAAAATAGGCGGCGGCGCTGCCGGTGCGGTTATCGGTGTGGCCTTAATCGGGGTCCTCCTGATCCTGATGACCGCTTTTCCGCTTTATGAAGACTTCCAAAATCATGTGGATCAGTCTTACCTGGCTGCACCGATAGTCGATACAACCTATGCGGTCTACGATGAGCTATCAGATTTGCTGCCCCTTAATTTACCCCTGCTTACTGCCTTTCCTGAAGAGTTAGGTAATTACTTTAACGATATCAACAGCATCTCTAAACACAGCGGCGTAGATTTCGAAGCTTTGGACGGGGCAACCTGTTTTGTTTGCGACAATCCTGTAGAGTTTAGCGGCTTTCTTGATAATAATAAAGGTTCTTTATCGCCCAAGTTTATCTGCACGGAGTGCGGGCGAACCAGCGACGGATGCCAGACTTACGAAGGCTACCATGAGATGTACGAAAAGTGCCCGGCTGAACTCGGACGCCGTGGTTACCGGCTTGACTGCGGAATATGGAAAAATAACAGCTACCACCGGCCGACAGGACCCTGTCCTGTTTGTGAAGCGGATTAAAATTTAAAGCGGATCCAAAATGTCCGGGGTTTCATTTGCGGGGCTGTTCACCCTCTGCGATACAGGGCGGGCAGTTAATTCTGGACCTGCGTATGGTTTTAGGAGCTCTAAAAGGCCTGCGGAATCGAATTCGGGGGCAAGCCAGCTTTCAATATCCCGCAGGGAAATAATAACAGGCATGCGATCATGCAGCGGGGCAACTAATTGGTTCGGTTCGGTAGTGAGAATCGTGCAGCTTTCTAAAATCTCGTCTCCTTTCTCCCAGCGTTCCCAAAGACCGGCCAATGAAAGCGGCTGATCATCTTTTCGGTTGATGTAATAGGGCTGTTTTACCCCTTTTTCTTTCTTTTTCCACTCGAAAAAGCCGCTGGCAGGAATAATAATCCTTCTTTTTTTATATGCATCTCTAAAAGCAGGTTTTTCTGCAGCTGTTTCGGAACGGGCATTGATCATGCGGCTGCCGATTGAACTATCT
>PWSG01000245.1 GCA_003564055.1 Syntrophomonadaceae bacterium | reverse complement strand
CGATGCAGCGTTTGAACAAGCAGGAGATCTGAATCTTCTGTACTGTCGTTTGGAAAGGGAAATAAATTAAACCTGTCCATTGGCTCAACTCCTAACTGTTCCAAGCGCTTAAAAGTTTAAACTGAAATTATTACATTAATTCTACATTTTACCTGAACTACCTGCTATCCCTTTCCCCCAAAGACTATATTATTTTTTTCGCGAATAAAAAGACAAGGGGGAAAGACAGCAGAAACATCCCCCTGCCTTCCCCCTTGCCTTTTTGCCATGAGAATTATTCAAGGACCAGCTCGAGTTTAACTTTATTTTCTATGCTTCCATCCACCGGAGATTCCGAATACAACTCGAAAACTACCTCCTCGCCGCTTTCAACTTCATCAGGGATCGTCAGATCAATTTTAAAATATCCCCAGTTAAAACCATGGCCCGTAGCAATACCGCTTTTAAGTTCTTTACCCGCATGATCTGTCAGCTTGTATTGGACAGTGCCTTCAAAAACCAGTTCAATTCCTTCTACCGCAAACTTCCTGGAAACAGTGTCTCCCGGGGCAGGAGAGAAAACCCTTATATCTTCACTGCCGGCAGCAATCTGTGGCAGCCAGTCGAGGTTTTCCAGCGCGGGAACAAAGTCTACATCTCCTTCTGCAACAAATGTAACCGGCAGATCCGTCGGCTCGACTATTATTATGTCATAAGGGTAGGTGATTGCCTGGGTTACAATATCATCTTCTCCCGGTTCGGTAAATTCTACGTAAACTCTGAGCTCATCTTCTCCTTCTACTACATCTGTAATTTCAACCCGGTAGCCGCCGGTCGGCTGCTCCCCGTAGGTAACCAGGAGGTAAAGTGAACCTTCGTACTCCCTGGCCTGGGCCAGCCAGAGATCCCTGGAATATTCGACCCATTCTTCAATTTCTGCAGGCAGGACTGCTGCTTCCTTTTCGGGAGATTTCGGCTCATCCCAGATAAAGTGCCCGTCATTCCAGTAGTCTCCTTCAACCATTACCCTTACCCGATCAACTTCCGGAAGCTGAGTCGCCGTCCAGATTACCGACTCGATAAAAACACTGCCGGCTAAAGAACCGCCAGGCCAGTTCTCCCCAAACATTTCTTCAGAAAGGTTTATTTCAGCAATACCTTCTTCGCGTTCTATACTGAGATCAAGAATTTCCACTGCATCGTAGACAACCGGTGAAAACTGGTCATCTTCCGGATCGGGTCCTTTAAAAAGTTCCTCCATGATCGCCTGTAACTGGGTTTCGGATTCCTTGTACTCCTTTAATTCAACCATTTTGGGACATACATAACCGTACTCTCCCGGTTCCCCGGTATGAATTGCTTCCATGCAGCCAAAATAAATAGCCACTTCGCGATAAGCGGTTTCTTCCTCAAAAATCGCCACCAGGCTCATATCCTCCTCAATTACAAAACGGTAACTCTCCTCGGTGCTGACGAACTCTTCCTCTTCTTGCCAGCCTTTAAAAACAAAACCGTCGTATGGTTCTGCTTCAACAGTTACTTCAGACCGAGACTCGTAAGAGCCCGCTCCCCTGACAGCCCCACCTTCTTCAGGGCTGGCCTCCAGGCTAACCACATGCTCCTCTTCGGCACAACCTGCCGCAAACAACAATGTGGCAATACAGAGCATCATAATCGGGATTTTCATTCTTCTCATTACTATTTCCCCCTTCTAACCATATTATATCTTCTAATAATTTGACAAGTTGAACCGGGCACTGGTTCACTTCAAATGCCAATGTCGCAGTTCTTATGTGGACGAGAAAAAAGATAGGGTTACAGAAAGATAAGTGCAATATCTCCGTGTCTTTAATAAAAGGTGCTGAACTTTACGCCTTTTTTGCAGTACCCTTCTTTTCGTGCCGGATGCAAATTAACTTAAGGTACTGTATACTATAAAAATAATTTACAGTAGGGAGCAATGTGCAAATGAGCAAACTTGACAATCAGCTAAAGCAGTGTGGGAAACCTACCGACAAAGAGGGAAAAGAACTGGTCGTAAAAATGAATGAGTGTCACTTTCCTTTGACCAGCTGGGGTCTGGAGAAGGTCCGGATATCTGAAAGCGATATTATCCTTGATATCGGCTGCGGTGGGGGCAGGACAATTGCCACCCTGGCTGAAAAAGCCCCCGGGGGCAGGGTTTTCGGCATTGACCACTCCCCTGATTGCGTTGAGTGGTCGAAAGAATTCAACCAAACCCTGGTAGAAGCCGGGCGGGTAGAAGTAATTCTTACCGGTGTCGAAAAATTGCCTTTCCAGGATAACTATTTCAACCTGGTAACGGCGGTAGAAACAATCTACTTCTGGCCCGAGATACTGGAAAGTTTAAAAGAGGTCCGCAGGGTTTTAAAACCAAACGGTGGCTTCCTGATTATTAATGAAATGTATTTAAGCGAAAATTTTCGGGAAAGAAATGAAGAATGCATGGCTACTGAAAGAATGACTATATATTCCCCCGAACAGATAGAGGAGCTGCTAAAGAAAGCCGGCTTCAAGGATATCTCCATCGACCTGGTAGAAGCAAAGAACTGGCTGCGCTGTTTTGCTTCTTCCCAAAAAACCGATAAAATTTGAAAAATACCAAGGGCTTTTTAAAACCATCACGAATAAGTTTAAAAGAATAATATCAAGGTTATCTTTTTCTATGCCATGCCACAGGGTGAGGTGATTAAAGTGGAAGATTTTAATCAACACCGTTCTAAATATACTGCTGGAGATGAAAATAAAACCCCTTACCAGCCAAGAAAACATAAAAACTCTAAAGAAACAGGAAATAGAAAAAAATGGGTTATTCCCATTGCCCTTTTATTAATAGTGGTCGTGGGTGCCGGTATATTTTTTATTTTTGGTGACAGCAGCCGGATCGGGCTGTCCGAGTGGTTAAGTGAAAGGTTTGCTCCGAAAGAAGAAAAAGTTCAACTAGCAGTGCCGGAAGCACTTTTTATTGATAAGGACATTGAAGAATTTATTTCCCGGGCTGTTGAAGTGCAGGGCGTAGATGAAATTTCACGTGGAGACGACGGCGCCCTGATTTTTACAATGACTGACGAAGCAAGAAAAAGAATGCTCGAGGAAGCTGAAAACAACCTTGAAGATAAAATCACCGCTATGAGCGACGAAGGTCAACACCCATATTTCATAGACATAAGTTATGATGGTGCCTATAATAATTTTTACCTTTTGATAAACCTGGAACAGGATGATAACGACCGGGCCATCTATAAAGCTTCAGAGCTATTCACACTGGCTGTATATTACCAATATGTTAAAGCTGCTGCAGACCCTGTCCGGGAAGTATCCATATTAATTGAAGATATTGAAACCGGCAGTATCACGGAACAGTTAGTTTATCCCGATGATTTAAACCGGGTTGCAGCAATTTTGGAACACCCCATGGAGCCAATTGAAACACCAACAACTCCTCAAGCGGGGGATAAGGTTATTGTCAGTACCGGACCCGACAATCTTAACTTAAGAAATGGCCCGGAAATAACTTACCTGATTATTGATATCCTCAGCTCGGGTACCATCCTGGACGTAACCGGTACTGAAGGGGTCTGGCTGGAAGTTGTTACCCCAGGTGGTATGGAAGGCTGGGTGCACGGCGACTTTGTTGAAATCTACCCTGACGATAATGAATAAATTATTGCCCGGCTCATAATGTCCCCCGCCTGGCCCCGGTGAATACAACTATATTCCGGCTCTGCTTGATCAGACGGCTTAGACCTTTTATTTTCTCTTCGCTCATAGTTGACACCCTCCCAGGTTGGTTATGTTCTATGGCTGCATGATGCCCTGCAAAATGGAGTGCGCTTCAGCTGCCTGAGATGCATGCCGTGATACACTTTAAATATAAAATGCCTTTTGATCAGCTGGAATAACTGGATTAACAACAACTAAAATAAGGAACTGCAGGTGAAAGTGGGACAAAGAACCTGTCCCCGTGTCCCATTTTACTGAAGATCTTTTTGTTTCTGCCTCCAGATCATGTCTGCAAGGGTTCCGGGTTTATAAGGACTGCCTGTGATTTCTGGCTTTGATCCGGATCCGCTAACTCCCGGAAAGCCCTGCTGCTTCTGCTGCCAGATCATGTCCTCAAGGGTTCCCGCTTTGTAGGGGCTGCCTGTGGGGTTTGGTATTGGGCCGGTTCTACCGGCACCTGAAGAAGTCTCCTGCTCCGTTATTTCACCATTTTCTCCGGATGCGAATTCTGATTCTTCAAATTCAAGCGGTTCATAATCGAGGTCAAATATATCTATTTCACGGTGGGAAAGTTTAAGCCATTCCGGTACCTCAGTTTTCTCCAGGTCCGGTTCCTTTTCTCTGCCTCTTTCGCCGAAAAAACCGCAACCGCTAAGAGGCAAGCTTAGTGACATTAAAAGGATTAAGAAGGTCCTAATCCAGGGCATGCAGTTCCTCCTTTCTTTTCAGGTTTTAAGAATCTTTTTGCTCTGTTAAATTATAACATAGCTTTGTTCCTGGCGGAGAGCTCTTCAGTGTAAAAACTTATTTCTGAAGCCACATAAGGTAAGTTTTATCCGCGCACTACAGTTATTCCCGGCAACCTTTACCGCAAAAAAATGCAGCTCGATAGGGCCCATAACATACTAGAAACCTTAAATTCTGTTATGCTCGACAATCCGGTGATTAAAATTAACCTAAACGGGTCTATCTAAAAACCGGAGCTTATGAGCAGGCTGTGGAGCAAGGCCCTGATCTTCATCGGCCGCACAATTATTAATAAGCAAAGTTAGTGGGACAAATGACCTGTCCCCTTGTCCCACCTTTGTCCCATTTGCTTTATTAACGGCACCAGTGGGACTCTCTTGCCAGGGGCAGATCATTGTATATGCCTTTGCTGAATAGAAGCTGGTGCACATCCAACCCGCTGCAGCGGAACGAGGTGCTGGTGCCTAAAAGGTATAAGCGCCATAAGCGAACAAATTTTTCTCCGTATTCTTCCCTGACTTTATCAGCCACCTTTTCGAAGTTTTCGGCCCAGCGGGCAGTAGTTAACGCGTAATGCATACGCAGGCTTTCAGTATCGATAAGATGAAAAGAATACTCCGGCAGCAGCCACATAATTTCACGCAGAGAAGGAATATAGCCCAGGGGAAAGATATATTTTTCAAGCCAGGTAGCTGTTGGTGATTCGATAGAACGGGTTATGGTGTGCAGCAGTGAAAGTCCCTGGGGCTTGAGCATTTTTTGCAAACATCGGAAATAGGCTGGAATGTTTTCCTTGCCTACATATTTAAACATTCCGACGCTTAATATTTTATCGAAGGTTTGATTTTCAACAGCCAGGTCACGGTAATCAGCAAGGCGGACTTCTACCTGGTCTTCCAACCCTTCATGCATTATCCGCTTCCTGGTTTTCTCCTCTTCTTCTTTGCTTAAAGTAATGCCAAGAGCTTTTACACCGTATTTACGTGCAGCCCTTATAATCAGCCAGCCCCAGCCGCTGCCGATGTCAAGCAGTGTTTCTCCTGCTTTTAAATGCAGCTTGTTAAGGATGTGGTCAATTTTTTGCAGCTGGGCCTGCTCCAGAGTGTCATCGGGACTTCTAAAATAAGCGCAGGAATAGCTAAGCGTGCTGTCAAGCCACAGTTTAAAGAAATCGCTACCAAGGTTATAGTGAGTTTCCACGTTTTCAATATACTCAGGGGTTACATCGGTTCTGCGGCTTTTCATCAGGCGTTGAAAGAGACCGCTTCTACCATTGCCTCTGAAAATATCTGCGTTGCAGAGCAAAAGATTTAGCAGGGCGGAAAAATCACCTTCAACATCAATTTTTTGGTCCATGTAGGCCTGGCCAAAAAGGGTTTCCGGGTCTGATAGCATTTCCCGCAGATTAAAGGCCTGGTTAAATATTATTCTAAATGGAAGATCCCTGTCTTGTGCATCCCCGTATATTTCTGTATCACCATCCCAATAAGTTACGGCAAACGGGATACCGGTTATGCTGCGAAAAGCTGCCCTGAAAAGCTCTTTATGCATTCTGAACTGCTCCTTTCAAAAGCCATGTTACCGTTAACAGGTTAAAATTAAACTAAGCTATTAAGCAGAACAAGGCAAAGGTATCATTAGCTTTAGTATGCAGCAATTCAGCCAATATTGCAACTATTGCTTTTAATGCGACAATCCTGGCGCAGCAGAGCTTTTTTTATTCCTGCTGCTGATACAGGCTAGCGGCCTCGGAAAGGGCTTCTTCAAGGGAACACCTGTGCCCAAGCTGGTTAAAGATATCGCTTAAAGCCCGCAAAAGTCTTTCTACATTTTCTCGTTGCGATCCGTTTCCCATTAGACCGATTCGCCATGCTTTGCCCTTGAACGGACCAAGACCTCCGCCAATCTCAATTAGGTGTTCAGTACGCAGGCGCGAACGCACCTCGGCATCTTCTATGTTCTCTGGAATCCAGACCGTGATCAGGCTTGGCAGGCGGTATTGATCCTCAACTACAGGTTTCATTCCCAGTGCTTTAAGCCCTGCTACCAGCGCTCCGCTGTTCAAACGGTGACGGTAAAAGCGTTCTTCCAATCCTTCTTCTTCAATCATAGCTAAAGCCTCGTATAAAGCGTAAATCATGTTAATAGGTGCCGTGTGGTGATAAAACCGTTCCTCTCCCCAGTAACGGGTTAAAAATGAAAGGTCAAGATACCAGCTTTGAACTTTGCTTTTCCTCTGCTCAAATTTTTGCATCGCCCTTCTACCAAAGGTTATTGGAGCCAATCCAGGAGGAGCGCCAAGACATTTTTGGTTGCCGCTGTAGACTATATCAAGGTCCCTGCGGTCAACTGCCACCGGCAGACCGCCCAATGAGGTCACTGCATCTACGAGCAGCAGGGCATCGTATTTGTGCACCGCTTCGACCACCGGTTCCAGGGGCTGTTGTGCACCGGTGGAAGTTTCTGCATGGACTATACCGACCAGTTTTACATCGGTATGCGCAGCCAGCTTTTTCTCCAGCTCGCCCGAATCAACAGGGCGGCCCCATTCAGCATTGACTTCTATTACTTCAGCGCCGCAGCGCGATGCAACATCGACCATGCGCTGGCCAAACACACCGTTTACACCAATTAAGACCTTATCTCCCGGTTCTAACATGTTTACCAGCGCCGCCTCCATACCGGCACTGCCTGTTCCCGAAACAGGAAAAGTTGTTTGATTTTTGGTTTCAAAAATGAAACGCAGCAAATCCATCGCCCTGTTCATGATCTTTAAAAAGTCAGGATCGAGGTGCCCGATTGTATGCTGGCCAATTGCTTTCAGCACCCGATTATGCACCGGGCTCGGCCCGGGACCCATAAGTAATACTTCCGCCGGTTTTTCAAGTTTCATAAAGCACCAAACCCTCCATTTAATATAGCAAGTCTTTTGCCTGCGCAGTGTTTTTCCAAAAAACCTGTTTAGCTGTCACCGTTATCCATTTCCATTGTAATTAAACTTCCCCCGAGCAGCCTGGCGGTTTCCGGATCGCAGGTAGTAATGATTACCTGTTTTTCCCGGGCAAACTCGTTGATAAGCCGGGCGGCGGCCTCCCTGCGTTCCGGGTCGAGGTTAACCAGGGGATCGTCCATAACCAGGAAACCGGCAGCTTCACCAAGCAGGTACCTGGCCATAGCCAGGCGCAGCGCCAGCGCCACCCCACCGGATGTGCCTGTTGAAAGATAATCGACGGGAAGGGTTTTGCCACGGGGTGAAGCGATCTCACCGGGCAGGGCACCGTCCATCTGGGCGGCAGTGTAGCGGTTACCGGTAAGCACGCTTAAGTTATGGATAAATGCTTCTGTTAGGGGGGCCAGGGTGTCTTTGTCGAGTTCTTCTTTGAGAGTGTTGAATTCTTCCTTGACCAGGCTGACCGCCCTTGCCCTGCTCTTTAATCGGTTAAGCTCTTCTTCAGCCAGGCGCAGTGCTTCTTCTAAGTCTTCGGTAGTTTCTTCCGGCAGGCGGCCGCGGGATTCGGCCAGATTTTCACGCAGCCGGGCAATGGCTGTTTTTAAGCTGTCTTCCTGCTCGCGTATTTCTTTTAAGTCGACAATAAAATCATCAGGATTTGCATAATTTGCAGGAAGCGGCTTGAGCCGGCCAAGGGCTGATTCAATTTCACGGGCCCTGCCGCGGTAATCTGATAATTCCTCTATTACTTTATCGCTGCTTTCATATTTTTCTTTCCACTCACCAAGTTTTGTTTTCTCCTCTTCCAGGGTATAGCTGTCGCTTTTTATAGCAACATTAAGGTTCCCGATATCATTGCTAATTTGGGCAGGATCGCGGACAGGTTTATCCGGGGCGAAGGCAGCAGCAGCCCTGGCAAGATCGTCATATTTTTCCTCCCCCAGGATACCTGAAAGTTCGCTGCGGAGCCTTTCGACCTCTGTTTGCAGTTTCTGACGGCGGGCAACTATTGTGCGGGCTTCTTCGGTATCTGTTACTGCCAGTTCAGAGAGCCTGGCTTCGAGATCCTTTTGGGCCTGCCGATGCATAACCATAACCCTGTTAGCGTCTCCTTCTCCGGACTGCACTTCTATGCTCCATCCGTGGCCTTCCAGGTTCAGGCGCCCCGCTGCCTCAAGAGATGTTTCTTTTTCCACCTGCAGTAAATAGGGGTCTTCTAGACCGGAAGTTACGGTCAGGTTAAGCATTGCTTCGGCGGTTATCCTGGCTTTAAGTTTCATCGCTTCAAGCCTGGCTTTCAAAGTCTCTTTTTCCTGCTGCTTTTGCCTGAGGTAGTTTAAGTCTTTCTCAGTCAATGGCGGCAGCTTGATCAGCTGCTGCTGCAGATCACTAATTTTTTCATGCAGGGGACGGACCCGCTCAAGCAGTTTCTTTTTTTTGCGAACGGCCAGGATAGATTCGGCTTCTTTAAGCTCTTTTTCAGCGGATTCAATTCTTTGTTTTTCGCTCGCTATTTTCGCTTCCAGGTTTTTAACTTTTTCTTCAGTGCCAGGCCACTTTTTGGCTATTGCTTTTAGCTCTGTTTCTTTAACCCTGGCTGTCTCCAGCTGTGGCTCAAGTGTACTGCGCCGACGAATGTCTTCTTCCAAGGTTTCCATTTCACTCAGGCGGGACTTTAGCTGTTCACGCTCAGCGTTTTTCTCCGCGAGGCGGCGGTTAAGCTCATCCACTTCATCTTCAGCATGACGGGCGCTTTTAAGTTTTTTGTGTACAGTCTCGAAATTGTAGTAGGCTTCGAGTATTTTGCCAACTTTTGTCTTGTGGGGATTGTCGATGCCGCGCCCGCCACGGGGACCGTCCAGGCCGGGGTCCCAGTTGCTTAGCAGTTCAGCTTCCTCTTTGAGAATAGCTTCCTCCAGCTCCTCAAGGGACACGCCGCCTGCTTCAAAGAGAGCTGCCCGGAGCAGGTCGGAAATAGCGCCTGTGGCTTCACTGTTGTTTTTAAGTTTTTGAAGAGTGTGAATCATTTCTTCCTGGCGGGCAAATAATACCTCCTCGTAGGTGCTGCGGCCAAGCTGAAGAACCTGCTGCAGTTGGTCGCGTATTGTCTGGGAGTCGTTAATTTCACTGCCGTCTTCCAAGATAAGACGCTCTTCGCGGTCGGCGCCCCAGGAGCAGCTGTAGCGGAAATTGTTTTCTGCCGCTATTTCTATTTTCACCCGGGCAGTATCTCCGCCGGGGTAGGGCAGGCACCTGCTAATAAAGTTTTTCCAGTCTTCGCTGTTTTTCCTGATCTCCGGAGGGATGAATAGGGCAGCGAAAATAGCGTTAACCAAAGTGCTTTTACCGGCTTCGTTCGGGCCGAGAATCACGTTAAGACCGGGGGCAAAAGTTTGCTCCCGGTTTGAGATCCCCGCGAAGGGTGTTAGTTTAACGCTTTTTATGATCATCTTTTCACCTCTTCAGTCAGGCGGTAAGCCAGCTGCAGCGCTTCGGGATCTCCTCTTTCTGAAAGGCGGGTCAAAAAGCGGTGGGGAAAAGACCCTTCCGGGTAACGCGCTGCAATTAGCTCGGGTGTTATTTCAACGGTCAATTCACCATCTTCTGTTTCCAGGTAGAGCAGATGTTCGCGCAGGTTTTTGAAGCGCAGCCCGCGGTCGCGGTAGTCGGCCTCGGGAAGAGTACCAAATAATTTAAGTTTAACCAGGGTGCGGTCGCCTTCTGGAGCAAGTTCCTGCATAATGGCATCAAAGTCAGCTGCACTGTCGAGCTGTTTTTCTATTTCACGAAAGCGCAGGAAGCCTGTTTCAACAGAGCGGCTGCGGCTTTCTTTTTCATCATTTAGCTCGGTCAGCCATACGCAACCGTTGTGGCGGCAATCGAAACCGTCAGGTTCAGGGGTGCCACTTATCAGAAAGGGTTCACAACTCGCTTCCGCGCGGTCTGGATAACGGATATGGGTATGACCGAGACACCAGTGATGCATTTTTAGAGCGGAGAGTTCTGATGTGGTCATCGGGAAATACTGATCTTCAAGGTCGGGAGATATGCCCTGCACCGCACCGTGGGCAACACCGATATGGTAGCTATCAGCGGGCCGTTCAGATGGGGGATCAATCCAGCCAATACGGTTGGCAGGTGAATGCTTCTTGTTGCAGGGGGCCGGGTAGAGGATTGCATCAAGGCCGTAGTCCTGGAGAGGAAAAGGCTGCTCGGCGGTGAGCAGGACCAGCTCGTCAAACCCTTCGCTGCGCAGGGATCGCCAGAGCGGTCCTTCGGGATCATAATAGTCATGGTTACCGGGCAGAAGAGCTGTGCATCCACTGAAGCGCTCCAGGATATTAAGGGTACGCGTAATAGTGGCAGCAGCAACGTTCGGCCGGTGAAAGAGATCACCGGCAATGACCAGGAGAACGCATTGTTCGGAGTTGGCGAGCTCAACAATGCGGACCAGGGTTTCAAAGCGGGCCTCAATTAGCTGTTCGCGCACTGCTTCGGGATAGCCGCGGTTGTTGAATGTCATTCCAAGGTGCAGATCTGCTGTGTGCAGTATTTTCAGCGACACCTGAGATGCTCCTTTCTCTTAAAACCTGATACGCTAAATATAAATAGCAATTAAAGTTTATTGGGTCTGATAAAGAATTTTATATCTCCGGAAAAAGTCTTCGGCAGCTGCCCTGCTAAACAATTAGAAGTTTTTTTATAATCTTCTTTTAGCAATCTTCCAGGCCGAGCCTGCCTTTTAAATCATCGATAAACTGGCGGGCTGTTCTTCCGGAACGGGCGTTATGCCATAGAGACCAGCGCAGGGCGAGCTCATGCAGCTCGGAGCGTTCCATTTTAATATTACTTTTTGCGGCAATTTCTTCTACAGTTGCCAGGTATTCCTCTTTATCGGGAACAGAGTAAACCAGTTTAATGCCAAACCTATCGGCCAAAGAGAGCTTCTCCTGGTAAGTCTCCTGCCTGCCAACTTCATCAGGCTCTCGATCTCTGAAATACTCCCGGACCAGATTTTTTCGGTTAGAAGTGGCATAAACCAGCACATTTTCAGGCGGCTTTTCAATACTGCCCTCGAGAAGAGCTTTCAGCTCTTTGTACTCGGTTTCATCTTCCTCGAAAGAGAGATCGTCTATGAAAATGATAAACTTCAGCGCTCGACCGGCAATCGCCGCTGTAACCTGGTGCAGAAAGTGCAGATCGTGTTTTGTAATCTCGATAATTCTTAAACCCTGCCTGCCGTAGCGGTGAATCAGGCTTTTAATTGTAGATGACTTGCCGGTTCCCCGGTCGCCGTAAAGAAGCAAATTATTTGCGGGAAATCCCCTGATGAACTGTTCTGTATTACGGAGGACCTGCTGTTTTTGATTTTCATAGCCAACCAGGTCTTCTAAACTAATTTGATCGGGATTTGCCACTCCGGTTAGACCGGAGCCGGGGCCCCTGCCATTCCACCGGAAAGCCCAGTAACGGCCAAAGCAGCCGCTGCCGGTTTGCCTGTAATAAGCTTTTAAATCATCTGTATTAATTCTCCAGTCCGCCGATAAAGCCAGGATTTTCTTGATTTGATCCCTGCTTTTAAAGTAGTACTGAGGATAAAGTTTTATATTGCCCGCTCTTAAAATTTCTTCTTCTGCCGAAGCATATGAGCTGTTAAGCGCCTCAAAGCCATCGTGGTCGTTTGAGTCCTCTAAACCAAGTGAACTTTCCAGGCTGCCCGGGCTAAGGGCAAAACCTTCCAGGGAATATTTATCTTCAAGGCTTTTTGCCAGCCGGGACAGGTCGAAATCGTAAATTATTTTTAGAAGACTCAGGTCATTTTTGACTGTACTGTTAAGGAGTTTGCCGAAGCCAGATATTCCTGCACCCTTCCGTTCGGCAGCAAGGCTGAAAGGGTTTTCATCAGCAAGCATTATGTTTAGCAGATGATTTTTAAAAAGGCTGATAGCGGGCAGGTTAAAGCTTTTTTCATTTTCAAAAAGACTGCCCAGCATACCAAAACTTTTACGCACTGCTGTGGGGTCATCTTCTACAGTCAATTCAAGCGCTTCCCTGAAACTGCGCAGGATGGGATCACCGAAAATTCCCCGGTAAACAGTAAGGCAGTTAATTGCATTTAATATCTTTTTAAATTCATCAATTGAAAAAGCCATAAAAAGCTTTCCTTTCTGTTAAGACAAAAAACTTACAGGTTGATAAACCGAAAGATAAATAATGGGTTAAGAGCATTAATTCTGGGCTTCATTTTCACGCTTACGCTCGTCCAATCGAATTTTACGCCTTTGCTCTGCCTCTCCGTGCCGTCTTTTTTCTTCTTCCGTTTTTAGCTCTAAGGGTGGAACATCGACGGGCTTTCCGCCGCTGCCAAGGGCGACAAAGGTAAGGTAAGCGGAGGCAGTGTGGCGAACTTCACCGGTAAGAAAATTCTCCGCTTCGACCCTGGCCCCGATCTCCATTGAAGAAGTCCCAACATAGTTTATAGAGGCATTAACCTTTAGAAGATCCCCAACAAAAACAGGGTTATAGAAATCGAGCCTG
>PWSG01000052.1 GCA_003564055.1 Syntrophomonadaceae bacterium | reverse complement strand
TTTTCTGTAGAATCTTGTTAATACGACGAGTCTTCTCAAGCAAGGGAGAAGAAATCACGTCTTTCACCCACCTTTCTTCACTTTGTGTTTATAGAATATATTTACTTAAATCTTTATCTTTAACTACTTTGTGCAACTTGCTCTGGACATACTCCTGATCTACGGTTATATCTTTTGAAATGTTATCATCCGGCAGATCGAATGACAGTTCTTCAAGCACTTTTTCCATAATAGTATGTAAACGCCGTGCTCCGATATTTTCCATCTCCTGGTTCAGGTAGCAAGCCGTTTGAGCGATTTCTTCAATCGACTCGGATGTAAATGTTAAATTCACCCCTTCCGTTTCCAACAATGCCGTGTATTGTTTAATAAGAGCATTGTTTGGTTCAGTAAGAATAAGCTTAAAATCTTCTTCGGTCAGGCTGTCCAGTTCAACCCTGATTGGAAACCTGCCCTGAAGTTCAGGTATTAAATCAGAAGGCTTAGTTGTATGAAAAGCCCCCGCAGCAATGAAAAGAATGTGGTCTGTTTTTACAGGACCGTATTTAGTATTTACAGTTGACCCCTCTACAATCGGCAGTATGTCACGTTGAACCCCTTCTCGCGATATATCGGGGCCAGATCCATGATAATCTTTACCGGCAATTTTGTCAATTTCATCTAGAAATATAATTCCCAATTGCTCTGCTCTTTTCACAGCATCACCAGTTACGGCATCCATGTCAATTAAGCGCTGTGCTTCTTCATGTTCCAGAATTTTTCTTGCCTCCGCAACGCTTACTTTTCTTTTTTTCTTTTTGGGAGGAACGATATTGCCAAGGACATCCTGTAAATTAATGCCCATTTCTTCCATCCCCTGACCTGAAAAGATGTCCATCATCTGCGGTTTGCTTTCTTCAACCTCTATTTCTACTGTCTGCTCTTCAAGTTCGCCCTTCAACAGGCGTTCTTTTACCTTTTTCTGTTCTTCTTTAGCCTGCTGCATTCTTTCTGTAAAAGTGATATCATCTGCAGAACCACTTTCTTCCTGGACAGGAGCCGCCTGAAAAAGAAAACCCAGGGGATTAGTAGAACGCCTTTTCTTTTGCGGCAGGGGGGCAATCGCTTCCACTATCCGCTCGTTTGCATTTTTTATGGCTTTATCCCTAACTACGAGCATGCGCTCATTTCTGACAATTCTAACTGATGTTTCAACTAGATCGCGGATCATCGATTCAACATCGCGGCCGACATAACCCACTTCAGTAAATTTTGTTGCTTCAACCTTGACAAAGGGAGCATTTACGAGGCGGGCGAGACGCCGGGCTATTTCAGTTTTTCCAACCCCTGTTGCCCCAATCATTATTATGTTTTTGGGAATAATCTCTTCCTGCAAGTCTTCCGCGAGCATTTTGCGACGGTACCTGTTTCTTAAGGCCACGGCCACACAGCGCTTAGCGTCTTTCTGGCCAATAATATAGCGGTTTAACTCGCTAACTATTTGGTGAGGTGTAAGTTCTTCAGTTGACATATTACAAGCAACCTTTCTACAATTCTTCAATGATAATTGCATCGTTGGTATAAACACATATTTCCGAAGCTATTTTGAGCGCTTCCGCAGCTATTTTGCCGGGAGGCAAATCAGCATTGCGCAAAAGAGCCCTTGCGGCAGAAAGCGCATACGGGGCGCCTGAACCTACTGCAGCTATTCCGTCATCAGGCTCTATAATTTCTCCGGTTCCGGAAATCATCAGCAGGCTGTCGGAACTCGCAACCACAAGCAATGCTTCAAGACGTCTTAAAACGCGGTCGGTGCGCCATTCTTTGGCCAGCTCAACAGCTGCGCGGAGTAAATTACCCTGGTAGGTTTCCAGCTTTCCTTCAAATTTTTCGCACAGGGTAAGCGAGTCTGCCGCGGCGCCGGCAAAGCCGGCAATGACTTTGCCTTCATAGAGCCTGCGTACTTTTTTAGCGCTGTTCTTTATTATTGTATTATTGCCGAAAGTTACCTGGCCGTCACCGGCAACGGCAACCTTATCGTCAATTTTAACCGCCAGTATTGTTGTGGCCTGAAACATCCTCCACCCGCCTTCTATATTATTTACGCGGAAAAGCAGCCCTGTATACTTCCCCAAGCCTCTCCCTGGTAACGTGTGTATATATCTGGGTAGTTGATATGCTTACATGTCCCAGCAATTCCTGGACTACCCGCAAATCAGCTCCTGCATCCAACATATGAGTGGCAAATGAATGCCGCAATGAATGCGGCGTGATTCCAACTTTGTATGAAACCTGCCTGATATACTTCTGAAAATTATAACGCATTCCGCGGTCGCTAATTGGCTTTCCCCACTTGTTTAAAAATAATTCCCTGTAACTCCGTCCCTCTTTTTCAAGTTTTTCCAGTTTGGGGCGGGATTTTTTTATATATGCATCAATAAGTCCTGCGGCAACTGTACCCATGGGAACTATTCTTTCTTTTCTGCCCTTGCCATATACTTTAACCAGGCGATCTTCGAGCTGTAAAGAATGTATATCCAGGGTGACCAGTTCGCTAACCCTCAACCCCGATGAATACAGCAGTTCCAGCATTGCCCTGTCGCGCAAGCCCAGGGCAGTACTGCTGTCCGGTGCTTCAAGCAAAGCGGCAACTTCATGGTAGTACAGGAACCGGGGCAGGGGTTTTTCCTGCTTTGGCCGGTTTACCGTAGACCATTTTGCCCCGTCCAGAAAATTTTCTTTTTGCAAAAAAAACAAAAAAGAACGCGTCGCAGATAATTTGCGCGCTATTGACCGGCGGGTGTAACCTTTATCTTTTAAAATGGCAAGAAATCGGCGCAGTGTATGGTGGTCTGCAGCCTTTAATTCTTCTATATCATCGCCACTAAGATCCAGGAATTGCAAAATATCATTTCGATAAGCCTGCATAGTTAACGGTGAAGCGTTTTTCCCCACATAAAGGTGAGCCATGAAACGTTCGAGCCAATCATAGACAGTCATAACGCAGCACCCATATTATCCTAACACAACTAATTTTCATATGCAAGCAAATCGGTGTGTTTTTTTAAAAATTCCAGCTATTCAAATACATAAGCCCATATCCCTGCAGTAAACCGGCGTTCAAATGGCATTTTATTACAGGCGCACTCTTCATCAATACAATAATTGTAAGTTTTTTAAACGATAACCGGGGACTTATACAATTGTTTCTCTTTATTTCAGAAAAACATACCGAAAGTATTTTATCATATATGTCAAATCCTGCAATAATATTTGCCCGGGGTCTGACGAATGTTCTTTTTCAGCTCCAGGGAAAGGAGAAGGGCGCTGGCCATAGATGCTTTTATTCCGCTTTGCCGGATAATGTTATCCATATGCATCGGCTGGTAGGGTATCAGGCTAAGAAGGTTTTTTTCATCTTCTGTAAGGTTTATTCCGCACGTCTCAATAGTCAGCTGCTGTTCAGTAGTCTGACCGGAAAGCAAATCG
>PWSG01000274.1 GCA_003564055.1 Syntrophomonadaceae bacterium | reverse complement strand
TGGAACCGTCCCTGTGGCTTAGCGGACTCTGTTTTATAACAAAAGTTTCGCTGTAGTATTAGCTTTTATTGACTTTTAGTTTGCCTTCCGCTTAAAGCTTTAATTAAACGGCAGATCATTCTTTTGCCAATGCCATTTAACCTTATCATTGATCAGTTAAGAGTGAACAAGCGATATCGTCAGTTATCGTAAGCAGGACCACGTTTAATTAATTCAATTAAACTTTTCGCCATGCCGGCAACGGGTACTGCCAGGATCATGCCGAGCAGACCGGCCAGGCTGCCTCCGGCCAGGATTGCAACAATAACCGTTATCGGTTTTAACTTGACTATGCGGCCGAGAACCACCGGCGCCAGGAACATGCCATCGAGGATCTGAATTGCCACATAAATAATGATAACCAGCAGGGGAGAAGGAGTAAGCGGAGATAAGCTTAAAAGAACTGCCGGTACTGCAGCAATATATGGCCCGAGATATAGAATAAAATTAAAAATACCAGCCAGCACTCCCAGAAGGAGGGCATAGGGCATTCCGACGACAGAAAGCACAATGCCGGTTACAAGCCCGACAATCAAGCAGCGAAAGAGGGACCCGCGAATAAATGTTCCTACGTTCGTATCTACTATATGAAGGAGTTCTTCAGCCAGGGGGCGCCTAACCGGAGGTACTATATCTATGAACTGGGTTCTTACAGACCGAAAATCATAAAGCAGGTAAAAAACAAGGAATAACACAAGCACAAAGTCAATGGTTCCACCGATCAGGACTAAAGATGCTTCTGCAAGATATTCAAGGGCTTGATGCAGGTTTTCTGAAATGCTAAGCACAAAACCCCTTACCTCGTCTTCAATGTCAAGCGCAATTGTTTGTTGGGTCAACCAGGAAAGAAACTCTTGGATCCTGATCAGGTGATGTGGGAAACTATCGATCAAATCATCAATCTCATTATATATTACGGGGATAAGCAGGCTGATTACAAAAATGCAGAACAGCAGAAAGAGTACAAATACGAGAGCTGTGGCCAGCCCATGATTAAGCCGGAATCTTTTCTCTATATAGTCAAGCAAGGGATATAGAATATAGACAATCAGAGCGCTGATCAGAAGAAGACCTACCAGCCAGGCAATGCTGTGCAAAAACAAAACAGCTCCTGCTGTAAGAAGGAGCAGTAAAATCAGGCGAAGAGTAAAAGCCCACTGTGTATCCATTAAACTCAGCTCCCTGTTTAATTGCGAAAACGGAAATATAAAACGTCACCATCTTGAACCTGATAATCCCGACCCTCAATATGGCTGAGACCCCTTGACCGGGCCTGGACAAGCCCACCTTCTTTGACAAGACAGTCCCAAGAGACAACCTCGGCATTTACAAAGCCTTTTTCAATATCTGAGTGGACCTTGCCCGCAGCTTCAAGCGCCCTTATTCCTGCAGTTACTACCCATGCTTTAGCTTCAATTCCTTTTATAGTATAAAATGTTACCAGCTCAAGGAGCTTATAACACGTCTTCAGCAGCTGTACAGTTTGACTTTCCTTTAACCCATAAGCTTCCAGGAAAGGCTTCCTTTCCAATGGAGGCAAATCTGTAAGCTCAGCTTCCAGGCGGGCACAGAGAGGAATAAACGGACCATCAGCAGTAATCGATGAATGCCTGGAGTTCATGAAGTCATCTTCAGAAAGATTATAAACATAGATCGTTTCTTTGAGGGTTAAAAGTGAGAGCTGATCTAACAATGTTTTTTCTTCAGGCACAAAGTTCATCGCCCGCAAGGGCAGGCCTTTGTTCAGCTGCTCATCAAGACGAGCAAGCAGATCCAATTCAGACTGCACATTCTTCTCGCCACTCTTAATCTTTGGTTCAATTTTTTGGCGCCGCCTGGCGATAACTTCCAGATCTGCGAAACAGAGTTCGAGGTTGACAATTTCCTTTCGCGCTTCAAGGTTGTCGGCTCTTTCCGATAACGACCCAAATCCGGCCAAAACATGAATCAGGAGATCCACATTTCTTAAGTGACCAAGAAATTGGTTGCCTAAGCCCTCACCCCGACTGGCACCTTCAACTAAGCCTGCCACGTCAATTATTTCAATAGATGGAGGAGTTATTTTTTCTGATCCGCTGAGTTCGGCTAAAGTTATTAACCGCTGATCCGGCAAAGGAACTACTGCCTTGTTTGGATCGATAGTGGAAAAAGGATAGCTTTCTATAGTCACATCCAGGGCTGTAAGAGCTTTAAACAAAGTAGATTTTCCGGCATTTGGCAGCCCAACGATGCCACAGCTCCAGGCCATATTAAAACCCTCCCGTGTTAAAGATCTGCTAAATCATCTTTAGAGAGCACAGCTTTGACCCTTCGCTCAAAACGACCACGGGGAATAAGAACACTGCGTCCGCATTTTTCACACTTAATCCGAAAATCCATTCCCACCCTGATTATACGCCAACAATTTGCGCCGCAGGGATGTCCTTTTTTCATCTGAACATACTGGCCAACATGGTATTGAGTCACCTATACCAACCACCGGTCTCCTTTAAAGATCACTTAGGACACTGCTAATCTGTTTATATACTCCCTCTATGTCCTGGTTGCCGTCAATAGGGCTCAGCAAATCCCTGGTTCGGTAAAAATCGATTAAAGGCTCCGTTTGCTTTTTATAAACTTTTAAGCGTTCCTGGACAGTTTCAAGGCTGTCGTCATCACGCTGATAAAGATCACCGCCACATTGATCGCAAACATTACGCACTTTAGGTGGATTAAACTTAAGGTGATAGCTTGTTCCACAGTCGGAACAAACTCGTCTTCCGGTCAAGCGTTCAATAAGTTCGCTTTCCTCAACTTCGATTGAAAAAACCCTGTTGATTTCGGCACCCAGGTCAGGAAGCGCTTTTTCCAGGAATACAGCCTGTTCAACTGTCCTCGGAAATCCGTCGAACAAAGCACCTTTCTTGCCGTCTTCATCCATTAACCTTGCTTTTACAATGTCCACGACCAGATCATCTGGAACAAGCCTGCCCTGATCCATATATTGACGTGCCTTGCGGCCCAGCTCGTTATTATCCTTAACCGCACTTCTTAAAATATCCCCTGTCGAAATATATGTAAGCTCAAAATCTCTTGTCATTCTTTCGGCCTGCGTTCCTTTGCCTGCGCCAGGTGGCCCCAGTAAAATAATCAGCATATAAATACCTCGCTTTTCAAAACTTCTAATGTTTAGCTGGCTTTTACTTTCTTCTTTTCAGCCTTAAATCCTTCTAAACAAGGGGCAGCTACGCATGATTATCCTGCTAATACCGCAAACCAAAAAGGCATCGCCTGCGCAGTCAACGCCTTGCAAAAGAAACATATTTAAAGAAGCACCGCAAAAAAGTGCTTCCCCTGTCTAATATCAATAACCTGCACCAAAACTAAGCAGAAGTGGTTTCCCTTGTTGTGGCATCTTTGCTGAAGGCTCCTGAATGTTTAACTTTTTCATTTT
>PWSG01000124.1 GCA_003564055.1 Syntrophomonadaceae bacterium | reverse complement strand
TAAATTACGTATGCCGGGTATTGGCACAGCAACAACCAGGGGAACGGCAATCAGGCTTACGACAATCATGGCAGCAGCTATGATTGAGGCAAAAGTGATCTGCTTTAATGAAAACTTCATCAATGCTCTAACCTTCCGTTAACACATCGTGGTTTTTTTACATTGCTATTATAACACTATTTCAGGATACGTAACACTATTCATCTAATAGAATTATTGTTTGAGCTTTTTGACTGTTTCTAAGTGGCAGGAATAGGCCATGGTTAAAACGAAATATATTAGTGTTATTTTGGTTGCATTTCGTAGTACTATAGACTTGCTGTACTAAGGCATTGGCAATATTTAGTAGTGAGAAAGGAGCAGGTGAATGCATCATAAATTTGTTATTTACCCCTTTTCTGCTCTTGTAGGGCAGGATTTAATGAAAAAAGCACTTATGATCAATGCTGTTGAACCTTCAGTGGGTGGGGTACTGATTAAGGGTGATAAAGGTACGGGCAAATCAACTGCCGTTCGGGCTCTGGCTGACCTGCTGGGAAATCTGGAAATCGTCTCTGGTTGCCCTTTTAATTGCCATCCCGTTAATAAACGGCTTATGTGCAAAGGCTGCCAGGAGCAGCTTGCTGCTGCTGGAAACCTACCCGTGATGGAAAAAAAGATGGAGATAGTTGATATGCCCCTGTCAGCTACCGAAGACATGGTGATTGGATCTATCAATATTAAAAAAGCCCTGCAGGAAGGCATCAAGGCGCTGGAACCGGGTTTGCTGGCCCGGGCTAACCGCAATGTGCTTTATATAGACGAAGTGAACCTGCTTGATGATTACCTGGTAAATATTTTGCTTGATGCTGCTGCCATGGGTGTCAATGTTGTGGAGCGGGAAGGGGTTTCAATGTTTCACCCTGCTCGTTTTATTCTTGTTGGTACCATGAATCCCGAAGAAGGTGAGCTGCGTCCCCAGATAATTGACAGGTTTGGCCTATCAGTTGAGGTCGATGCTTTGCAGACTATAGAAGAGAGAATGCTGGTAATGGATAACCGCCGCAAGTTTGATGATGACCCCCATGCCTTTGAAGAAGAATATTGCGAAGCACAGGAGGAAACCAGGGAAGCTATTATCCGTGCCAGGGAGTTGCTGCCACTTATTGATTTGCCCCGTGAGAGCTTAGTTAGTATTGTTAAGCTAATCAGCTCCCTGGGGATTAAAACACATCGTGCCGACATCGTCATGGAAAAAACCACAAGGGTACTGGCAGCCCTGGATAACAGGACAGCAGTTAACGACCAGGATATCCGGGATGCTGCACTATTGGTTCTTTCACACCGGATGCGGCAGGATCCACTGCAAAAAGGTGAACAGTTAAACCCGGAAATAATTGATGAAATGCTTGATGAAGAAAAAGAATTACCGGACAGCCTGGATAATAGAGAGCCTGAACAGCAAGATAAGGAATCACCCTTACAGGACGGAGCTTTACCGGCAGAGTTTGTCCGTTTCAACGAGACAGTTGAAAGCAGGGGCCGGGATCAAGCCAACAGCGAAAGTGGGCGTGGACAATTTGTGCGGGCCCGGACAAACAGTGAACCTTCCAGCCTTGCGGTGGATGCAACCTTACGCAGGGCTGTAAGCCAGGGCGGCAGTCTGCAGGTATTACCGGAACATCTTATGGAGAAAGTGCGGGTTTCAAAAGGGAAAGCTTTATACATACTTACCCTGGATACTTCTTCTTCCATGCGTATGGAAAGGAAAATTAAGCTGGCAAAAAACCTGACCGGTCAACTGCTGCAGCGTTCTTACCAGAAAAAGAACCGGGTGGCTCTCTTGACTTTTCGGGAAGACAATGCACGATTGCTTATCCCCCCAACTACTGATATGACCAGTCTATTTGAGGCATTGCAGGTTCTGCCTACAGGTGGCAAAACACCCCTTACACCGGCTCTTTTTAAAGCTGCTGAAGTGGCAGGAAAAGAAAGTGGCACCTTAAGTGTAGCAGTGGTTATTTCTGATGGCAAAGCCAATGTTTTTAAGCACGAGGGCTTAGATGACGACCTGCACTCACTGGCTGCTTACCTTAAAGATTTAAAGATGAAGATGATTTTTGTTAATACCGAAAATAAGAAGCGCAGCCTGGGTGTACTGGAAAAAATGTCAGATTATTTGGGTGGTGATTTATTCTACCTGGAAGATTTACTCTAGCAGGTAAAATGAGTTGACAGTGAACATTTTTTACAGACTATTAGAAATCGAAGCTTAAAGGCAAGTGGCTAAAAGGCGGTACAGTTATGACAGACAAGACCATAGAAACACAAGGTGGGGCCATAAAGGTATTAGCTCTGACAAATATGGATAATACACTGGCTCTGAAAGAAGCTGTAGAGAAAGTGTGGGAGAAGCATGGCCGCATCCTTTCACTTAAAAAGCATTATTTCAGTGACTGGGAAGATCCCCGTCTTTCCCTGGAAAATTTAGAAACAGAGGTAAAAGAGGCAGCAATAGTTTTAGTCGATATCCGGGGCGATGTTCGCCTTGCCCGGGAAATGTCTCGCTTGCTTTCAGGTGATGGGAAAACAGTTGTAGTGTTGATTGGCGGAAGCAGGGACATATTCAGCCTTACCAGAATGGGCAAATTCAGGGGTGAGAAGTTATTTAAAGCAGGCAGCCGGGAAAAAGAATTTGATGTCAATGCTTACCTGAGAACCAAGAAGTTTTCTGCCCTGACCAAAAAACTGGGTTCCCTGCTGTCCTTCAGCATGCTGGGAGATATGCGCAACTGGGTGTTGTGCCAGGAGTATTACGCGGAAGGTGATGCAACTAACCTTCAGAATATGTTAATTTTGCTTCTGAAAGAATATGGAGGGTATGGCGATTTAGAAAAACCTGACCCTCCCCAGCGCCAGGCTGACTACGGCCTGTACCTGCCTGGTGTGGGTAACATTGCCGATTTAGATGATTTCCGGAAAGAGTCGGCTTACCGGCCGGATTTGCCTGATGTGGGAGTCCTCTTTTACGGTGGCATGCATTATTATGATACAGGTCCGGTTGTAGATACACTCTATGATTATTTAAGTGAAAAGGTAAATTTGATTCCGGTATTTTCCCGGGTTGAATATAATCTTTTAGCAATGGAGAAATTCTTTGTTGATGTTGAAGTTGTTATAAACCTGCAGTACTTTCGCCTACATGGCGGGCCTTACGGAGGCGACCCGGAACCCACTTACCGCTTAATGCAAAAATTTAACGTGCCATTTATAACCGGCTTGAGGGCTTTTGAAACTGAAATTGATAAATGGTCATCTGAGAACAGGGGTTTAAGCCCCCTGGAAGTTATTCTTGGCATTACCCTGCCAGAACTGGACGGCGCTATTGAGCCCATCTTTGTAGCACCCATGGAATCTTTTAGCGATTCGCATATCGGCAAGGTAAAAAGGCAGGCTGTGCTGGAAGATAGGGTCAGAAAGCTTGGGGATCGGACCTTATCCTGGGTTAACTTACGGCATCTTAAAAAT
>PWSG01000234.1 GCA_003564055.1 Syntrophomonadaceae bacterium | reverse complement strand
GCAAATAATGAGCTGGTAAGAGGAAATGAATTTCTAATTGAAAGTATCGAGGTGATATGATGGACAAGGTCCGTCTGATTAATATTAAAGAAAGCATACTTTCCGATAACAGGGATCTGGCTGATCAGATCAAACTTGAGCTTGGCCGCAGCAAAGCATATATGCTGAACCTGATGGCGTCACCGGGAGCAGGTAAGACAAGCCTTATTATTGAAACTCTGCGCCGGATGAAGAATGATTACAGATTTGCCATAATTGAAGGAGATATTGAGTCCCAGGTAGATTCTGAAAAGATAGCAGCCGAAGGTGTAGCTGCTGTTCAACTTCAAACAGGCGGGGCATGTCACCTTGATGCCCCAATGGTTAAAAAGGCCCTGGATACTGTAGATCTTGAATCCTTAGATGCGATTATTATAGAAAATGTTGGAAACCTGGTTTGCCCGGCCGAGTTTGATATGGGGGAATCCCGCAAGGTAATGGTCTTAAGTGTTCCCGAAGGTGATGATAAACCTTTGAAATACCCGCTGATGTTCTCGGTATGTGATGTCCTGGTTGTCAGCAAAACTGATTACCTGGATAATTCTGATTTCGACATGGATGCCCTGGTGGAAAGGGTGAGCAGGTTAAACCCGTCAATCCGTATTTTTAAAACTTCCTGCAAAACAGGAGAGGGGTTGGATCACTGGTGCGCCTGGCTTAAAGATGAGATAGAAGCTGCTGTATTATGACTGACTTCTCACTTCTATCATGCGCAGCATTTGTTCTATAGTATTTCTCGGTAGTTCCCGGCGTTTATCTGCTGCTTTAGTTCTTAAACTGATTGCTTCCGAGGGGCAGCGCGGCACACATACCCCGCAGCCAATGCATCTGTTTTCCAGGATGACGGCGGGGTTTTCTTCAACAAGCCGAATTGCATCCATGTGGCAATAGGGCAAACATTCCCCACAATGTATACAGGCACCTATGTCTATTTCTGCATAATTATTGGAATATACGAGTTCAGCAGGGTTGGGATCTCTTTTTATCGAAGCCAGTACACCGCAGCAGTCACCGCAGCAGTTGCACATACCGCTTGGGTTTGCCGAGGTGGCCGGCTGAGTTACCAGTCCCGCTTCCTGGGCACGGGCTACTATGGTGATTGCTTCATCAGCACTGATTTCTCTACCCATTTGATTATCCAGATAATATTGGCCCATGGAGCCAAATAAGAGGCAGACCTCAAGGGGTGCATCGCAGGCGTCTCCGAGTATATCCATTCTCTTTCTGCAGATACAGTCGGCAACCACAATTTTACCGGCTTCTTTTAATATTTCAGCGGCATCGTCAAGTGAAGCAATATGGTGTTCCGGAGGAATCGATTCGGCAATGGGAATGGTCCTTAAAAAAGTTCCCTTTATATTGATCAGTGATTTATTCAGACCTTCATTTAAGTACTGATCCATAAGCTCGGCCAGCTCATGGTCCATACGATTTAGTTGAAATTCATATATGCCGTGAATAAAAGCGGTGGCCCCGTATTTAGATTGATTATTTTTTTTCAACCGAAAAAGAAGGCCTTTTGAAGCCATTTCTTCAAGTTTTTCAGCTACTTGCTCTGCAGGTATATCCAGGCGTGCTGCAATATCTTCCGGTTTTTCAAGTGTTGGGCTTAAGGCTAAAAAGATGCCTGCATCTTCTTCACTGAACAGCTTTTTTAAAATTTTAATTTCAACCCCTGATTTGGTGGCAGGAAACCCGACTGAATAGCTATCCAGCCTTTCCTGGAGACGGCGGTATATATCTTCTTGCATTTTTTCCCTCTTTCTGTTGTGATGTTTTTTCTTTGAAAGACCATGTTGTGATTACTGCTTTTTTAGAAAACCCCACAGGTTTTTCTTCTCAGGTGCCTCAGCTTTCTGCTTAGCCTTTAAATGTTCACTTTCTTTCTGCTGTTTATTAAGATCGTCTTCAAGTTTTTTCTTCTCAGATTCTAACTCTCTTTGCTCTTTAGCTAAAGCATCTTCTCGCTCTTTTTGCTGCTTGCTCAGCTCGTTTTCCAGCTTTTTCTTTTCAGCTTCTAACTCGGCCTGTGCTTTTGCGGCTGCATCTTCGCGTTCTCTTTGAAGCTTGGATACCTCTATTTCCAGTTTTCTTTTCTCATCTTCTAAAATCCTTATGCGACGCTGAAGCTCTTTTCTATGACCGCGGTCACCCTGAGATTTTATGTAGTTATGGATGCTGCGATAGATGTTGAAAAATATCATAACCATTACACCCGCGAGGGCGGAACTGAGGATCAACGTAAACAAGGCTATGTCAACCTGGCCAAAAAGATAGTTCAGAGTGATTATTTCATCATTGATCAAGGCCACCAGCGTAATGAATAGTGCTACCAGCACAGCAAGTACAATGAAAAAAGTTCGCATTTTCGTTTCTCCTTTCACTAAGATTATTAATATTGCCACAATAATCTATACTATATAATATTATACCATATTATTCTTATTATTGTTTTTTAAAGCCCAGCTTTTAGTAAAATAGGTTTTATAGGGTTAGCATATCAGCAATTAACTAATTAAGATAACCGCTTTTTGTATTTGTGCCTAAATGTTTGCAGAGGTAATTAAAAAGATCAATTCTTCTGCTGTTGTGCCGTCAGAAGGCAGTTTAAGAGGTTCGTAGCCTGATCCGGCAGCAGCAGCGTAAGCGGTCACTATTTCAACTTTTCTTGTTTCAGTCCAATCGAGAAAGTCAAAAAGGGTAAAAAGGTGGACATTCGGGGTGTTGTGCCATCTGTATGGAAGCGCGGGAGTAACAGGCATTCTTCCTGTTTGCTGAAGCCGATCAACGACTGCATGGTAATTAAAATTTGGAAATGACACAATTGAGAATCTGCTTATACGCAGCATTTCTTCAAGGGTGTCCAGCGGTCTTTGCAGTTGCTGAAGGGTCATTTCTAGAATTGCATAATCGAAAGATTGGGTTTTAAATTCGGGAAGCCCCAGGTCGAGGTCCTTCTGGTAAACGGCCACTTTGTTGCGTATGGCCTCGGCTACCCGGTCGTGATTTCTTTCTACTGCCTGACCAGTTGCTTGTTTTTCATTAACCAGCCTGGCAAGCAGTTCTCCACAGCCGCAACCGAGGTCTAAGACTTTTGAACCCGGTTCGATTAACTCAAAAATAAGATCGTGATCCCAGCGCTTTCTTTTTTTCATCAGCAGTTACCTTTTTTTAAAAAAAAGTTGATCAGGGGCGCAGTCTTATCAGTTTCCAATAAGAAAGCATCGTGACCGTAAGCAGATGGTATATTAATGTAGGAGACCGGCCGACCGTTTGCGATTATTGCCCTGGCAATTGCCCTGGTTGCCTCGGGTGGGTAAAGCCAATCAGTAGAATAAGATACCAGCAGCATTTCATATTCTACATTTACAGGTGCCAGAGTTAATCCACATTCAAGAGGCAGAGGGTTTTCCTTGTCGGCTAAAAGGGCTTGCCGTGGCCTGGTCCAACCGACTGAGCAAGGTGAGTCGGG
>PWSG01000044.1 GCA_003564055.1 Syntrophomonadaceae bacterium | reverse complement strand
CGTGATATAGGAGCTATGCAGGATATTGACCAGCTAGAGTTGATGCGGCCGCTCACCAAGTGGGCTCGCCAGGTTTACCAGGTTGAGCGTATTCCAGAGTACGTAGCCGCTGCCTTCCGCCAGGCTGTAAGCGGACGCCCCGGCCCGGTCTTCCTGGAAGTTCCTGTGGATATCATGAACGAAAAAGCGGCCTTGGAAAATGTTCGTTTCCCGTCTGCCTACTACTGTACGGCGCGTCCATGCGCAGAAGACAAAGAAATTGCAAAAGCAGTAAAACTGCTCGCATCTGCGGAAAGACCCCTTATCCTGGCCGGAAGCGTCGTTTTCTGGTCAGGTGCTGCAGCCAAGTTAACCGAGCTTGCAGAAACTTACGGTATTCCCGTTTATACCCGTAACATGGGCAGGGGTACATTTCCAGAAAATCATAACCTCGCTGGCGGATTCTTCCCCATCGGTCTGATGCAGGCTGATGTTGTTCTTATTCTGGGCACCCGGCTTGACTGGTCTGTCGGTTACGGCAGGCCGCCGCTTTTAAAAATGTCAGCTAAGACTATCCATGTCGATATTGAAGCTTCAGAAATCGGGCAAAATCGCCCGGCAGATGTCGGCCTGGTGGGAGATGCTAAGGCTATACTGTCTCAACTGCAAGAAGGATTAAAAGGAAAAGAGATGAATGTTGAGGATTCCTGGGCAGGAACAATCCAGGCTATGCGCACTGCTGCTAAGGAGTCTAACCTGCAGGGCGTCGACCCGGGAGCGCTGCCGATTCACCCGGCTGTGCTTTGCCAAAAACTCGGCTCACTGCTCCCTGAAAACGCATCCCTGGTAGTGGACGGGGGTGATATTGCCGTCTTTGCCAACCTGACCATGGACGCCCTGACACCGTCATCACTAATCTGGGTTGGAGCTTTCGGGCACCTCGGGGTCGGTCTGCCCTTCGCCATTGCCGGCAAGCTGGCCAACCCTTCAAGACCTGTAATTTTGATTACCGGTGACGGGTCTTACGGGTTCAGCGCCATGGAATTTGCCACGGCAGTCCGGCACAGGGTGCCGATCATTACAATTATCGCCAACGACGGCGGATGGGGACAGATCCGGCGCAGACAAAAGCTGGATTATGGTCGAACAGTAGGTGTAGAGCTTGGCACGATCCGCTACGATCAAATTGCCCAAACCCTGGGAGGATTCGGAGCACAAGTTAAAAAACTGGACGAACTGGATAAGGTATTGCAGGAGGCCATTGATAGCGGACTTCCCGCATGCATTAATGTAAAAACTGAGCCGGATACGGGCTGTTCCAGCATGGATCTGCCCTGGAAAATTAATTAGCAGAACTAAAGGCTTTAAGGACTAGCGTTACAGCGAAAGCTAAGCTGTGAAACAGAGCTTGCTAAGCCACGGGGAAAGTTCCATCGGCTTCGGTGTTAGAAGTCAGAAATCAGAAGCCAGAAGCCAGATTATTGGTTACGCTCGAACCACCCCCCTTGGCGCCGCTCAACTCTAAACCTTTCGCAGCAGGAATAGCCTTTCCTTTAAAATGGTCACTGCCAAATTAAACCCTCATAAAGAAAGGATAAAGAAGATGAGCAAACTTACTGGCAAAGTAGCCCTGATCACCGGGAGCGGAAGAAAAAATGGAATAGGCGCTGTATGCGCCAGGCGTTTAGCTGTAGAAGGAGCATCGGTTGTGGTCACCGATATAGATACTTCTTTTTCAGATTTCCCCAATTACAAGGTAGGGGCAAAAGATGAGCTGGTGCTTGTCAAAAAAGATATAACCAGTATGGGCGGCAAGGCGCTGTCTTTTTTTGCTGACATAACAAAACCGGAAGCTGTAAAAAAACTGGTAGAAGACACAATCAAGGAATTTGGTAAAATAGATATCCTGGTAAACAATGCCGGGGGGTCGCCTGGTCCTGCTCCCCTGACCCAGTTTACCATGGCAGCCTGGGAAAAAACCCTGGCCATTAATTTAACCGGGACCTTTCTCTGCTGCCGTGAAGTTGTTCCTTCCATGATCGGAACAGGGGGCGGTAAAATTGTAAATATCTCTTCCCGCGCCGCAAACAATGGAGCTTTGTGGATGCACGCTTACAGCGCTGCGAAAGCAGGAATGCTGGGGTTAACCAGGTCAATGGCCCTTGAGCTGGCCCAGTTTAATATCTGTGTCAACGCCTTATGTCCGGGTGATATTCAGACAGAACTGAAGCAATGGGGGCTGGAAATGGAAGCCGGGATTAAAGGGACAACCGTTGAAGCCTTAAAAGAGGAAATTGCCCGGGCAACACCACTGGGACGTTTAGGCACACCTGAAGATGTTGCCGCCTTAGTTGCTTTTCTGGCATCACCTGATTCCGATTACCTGACCGGAGAGATAATTAATATTTCCGGTGGCTACGGACTGGGCAACGCCACAGCCAGGCCGACTTTTCAATAATTTATCAGCCAGGAGCTTATAAAACCCTGGCAGATTTTTACAAATATACAGCAGCAAGCCAGGGCTGCTAATAATCTTTAGCAAAACCAGCAGGAAGCGCAATTAATGAAGGCGAATTTAATATATTCAAAACAGAGGCAATAATTATTGAGCGCTGCCCCGAAAAGCAGCCTGTTAAATTACTATGTAGAGGAGAGAATTACATGGATACCCCCTTTCCCTTTGAGCCAGTCCTTGTTTTTAGCGCTATGGCTGTCATGCTGCTCGTTGGAATGCTGCTTAGATCATCGGTTAAATTTTTTCAAAAGTTTCTAATTCCCAGCTGCTTCATTGGCGGCACACTTGGCCTTATCCTGTTAAGCACAGGGGTAATTAATGTATCAACTTCATTGCTTGAAACTTTTGCTTATCACCTTTTTATTATCTCTTTTATTTCTTTAGGCTTGACTACCAGTGCCAATAATCAGAGCAAGCTGGAGACAAAAAGTTCCTTTAAAGGCGCTCTCTGGATCGGTTTAGTCAGCGGAGTAGTCATGGCCATGCAGGGAATTGTGGGCGCTTTATTAGTTTTTCTTTTTAACGCAAGTGGATCTAACTTAAACCCCATTTTTGGCTTTCTCTCACCACTTGGCTTCACCCAGGGTCCGGGACAGGCTCTTTCAGTAGGAAAAGTCTGGGAAGAATTTGGATTCGAGCATGCCGCAACTTTGGGCCTTTCCTTTGCGGTTTTAGGTTTTGCTTTTGCATTCTTTGTCGGAGTACCACTGGTAAACTGGGGTATTCGTAAGGGCTATTCCAGTAAGGCTCCAAAAAGCCTTTCCCTGGATATACTAAAAGGAATTATGCAAAGAGGATCAAAAAAAGAAACAGCCGGCGAGCTGACGACCTATTCAGGAAACATTGATACCCTGGCTTTTCACGCTGCGCTGGTCGGGCTGGTTTATATTCTCACCTACCTGCTAATGCTGGCCATTGGGACATTAATTTCTGAAGAAGTTGCCAGAAGCCTCTGGGCTTTTTTCTTCTTTTTCGGTATTATCATTGCCCTGTTAATAAAGTTTGTTATAAACAAAATCGGACTGGGCTACCTTCTTG
>PWSG01000173.1 GCA_003564055.1 Syntrophomonadaceae bacterium | reverse complement strand
TTCCTTCTTCTTCTGCTGCATCTATTTCCTCCTTGTTGGCAGGCATTTCTGTTCTGCTGCGGCGGTAAATCAAGTGTACTTCCTTAACGCCGAGCCGCACAGCCGAACGGGCGCAATCCATGGCCACATTTCCACCACCAATTACGGCAACGCTGTCGCCAAGTTCAACCGGTTCGCCGAGGTTAATTTTTCGTAAAAACTCAACTCCCGGCATATAGCCGTAGTAACAGGCATCTTCTCCTTCACAACCCATCGTAGCGCTGTCGTGAAGGCCGCTGGCAATAAAGATAGCCTTATACCCCTCGGCCCATATTTGGTCAAGGGTAATATCTACACCAACTTTAGTATTATAAATTATCTCCACCCCAAGGCTTTCAACCAGGCCTACTTCGGCATTTAAAATTTCGCGCGGCAGCCTGTAACTGGGGATGCCGACAGCAAGCATTCCTCCGGCTACGGGCAGCGCTTCATAAATTGTAACAGAGTACCCTTTTTGTGCCAGTTTATAGGCCGCATTCAGTCCCGCAGGACCAGCGCCGACAACAGCGACCCGTTCTTTATTAGCTGCCTGTGGAAGATTAGACCTTCCCTTTCGGTCATAATTGTTTTTTGCTCCGAAATCAGCCGCAAAACGCTTAAGAAGCCTTATTGACAGGGCCTGATCGAAAGGCTGGCGGTTACAGTTTGCTTCGCAGGGGTGCACACAGACCCGGCCTAAAGTCCCGACCAGGGGAGTCTTTTCCCTGTTAACGGCCAGGGCCTCTTCATAGTTGCCCTCTTTTATGGCGGTAATGTACTGAGGGATATTAATATGCGCCGGACAGCCGTTTTGACAGGGTGCTGTCATAACCGGATGGTATTCGAAGCTATCAGCACCACCGGTTTTGTCTCCGCTGATAAAGGCTGCAAAATCACTGCTAAAATATTCAAGCGCATGCAGCAGGGGCAGCGGTGAAGAAATGCCCAGTTCACAAAGAGAGCCGTCTTTGATAAGAGCTGCCATTTCCTTTAAATATTTAATGTCTGCTTCTGTACCATCGCCTGCAATAATCTTATCCAGTCGGTTGACAACAACTTTGCTTCCTGCCCGGCAGGGAATACAGCGCCCGCAGGATTCTTTTTGTACATTTAAAAAGTATTCCTTTAAAGCTTTAACTACATTTACTTCCGGGTCAGATATTATAAGACCCGCCCAGCCAATCATGGCCTTTAGTTCTCTTCGATCAAAAGCTGCGGGGATATCGAGCTCGTCAAGCTCAATGCGTTCGTCTGATGCTTTTTCCCGCTCGTCAACTATTTGTCCGTTCCAGCTGCTAAAAAATACCTTGGACATTTATCCCTCTCTCTCCCCACTAATAATTACAAAGCCCTGTTTTAGACTGTTTCGCTTTTTCGAGCTGTTTATTGTACATGCTAAATTCTTCGTCATATTTTTTTAAATTCCTTTTAATCTTTTGCAATCATTACTTCATATTTAAAGACACGTGCCGCCTGGACGGCGAGGCCTACTGCGTTATCTGCAGCATATTCAGGACGGGCAAAGTAAAGAGCCCCTGCAGAAAGTTTTTCATTTAAGCGCTTCCTTATGTAGCTGTTGGCCGTCACACCTCCTACGGCTAAAACATCCCTGCTAATAATAGCATCTGCAGGCAGGTTATTAACCGCCGCAGACAGGGAATCGGCAATGCATTTTTCTACTGCCCGGGCCAGTTCAGCCCTGCTAATCCCCTGCTTAAAAAGTCTTTCCGCATGGCTGGCCGGTCCGGAAAAGCTGATTTCACTTCCCTTTACCGCCAGGGGCAAGTTTACATCTTCGCTTACAGCCTTTGCAGCAAGTTTTTCCAGGGCCGGTCCGGCAGGAAAGCCAAGGCCCATGGCCACTCCAAGCCGGTCGATAAACTGACCGGCATTTAAATCAACGCTTCCGCCCCGCAGGCTAAGTTTAAAAACCCCTGGCTTATGCTCTTTTGCAATAATAATTTCCGTAGTTCCACCGGAAAGGTGCAGAACAATGTAATCTCCCGCCGGCAGGTTCGCCGACCATAGTCCAGCCTGGACATGGCCTTCCTGGTGCGATGATGGCAAATAAAAAAGACCCATGGTCCGGGCAAGAAACAGACCAAAGGCCTCACTAACTTTAAATACCGGCATATAAGAACCTTTAACCGGCCGGGGCTTAACCGCTGCTGCAACTGCAGTTATAGCTTTGCCCTTAATAAAACTTTCATGATCTTCAAAGAGTGCAGGCAAATTAGAGAGGTGGGCAAAAACCGCTTCTGACTGACGCAGGCCCAGGCTTCCTTCCTTCACAGGAAGAGGCATCCTGCGATCATAAATTAAACGCTCATCCTGGTCTACAATGGCCAGTGATGTTGTATACGCAGATGTATCAAGCCCCAATGCCAGGTACTGCTCAGCATTCTTTTTCAAAAGCATCTCCTAAAGCACGATCTAAAACGCTGTTGATAAAACCGACCGCTTCTGATGTGCTGCCATATTTTTTTGCTAAATCGAGGGCTTCGTTAATTGAAACTGCGGAAGGGATATCCGGCCTGTACACTATTTCAAAAAGAGCGAGGCGCAGCAGATTACGGTCCACCGCTGAAAGACGCTCCAGCTCCCAGCCAACGAGGTGTTTTTTTATGAAATTATCAAGCTCACTATTTTTATCAACTGTGCCGGAAACCAGCTCGGATACGAACTGCTCTTCAGCGCTGCTGAAATTATAACCCTCCAGGGAATGCTTCAAGGCCAGTTCTGTCCTGCACTTGCCGATATCAACACGAAAAAGGGCCCTGAATGCTACTTCTCTGGCTAACCGACGGGACAATATAAATGTACCTCCATAATGCTTCAAATAATCTTCGCTGCCCCGTAAAATTATTGGAGCCAACAGAAAAATGACCAAACAGAACCAAACCGGTATTAGCGACTGCTGTTTAATTCATGTTTTGCCTGCTTTAATTACCTGTCATCTTTTGACGCAAATATCCGGTTTAAATACAGGCCAACGTTTTTACTAACTTCCAGCCTCCATCCGATCAACAGTCCGATAGCGACACAAAAGTAAATAAACACGCTCCACCAGAAACCAACATTGATCACAAGAAGAGCAAATACAAGGCCGAGTAAACCACCCAGTATTTTCCCCCAGTGTGCGTTAATAAAATTCCACCAGTTATGTTCTGACAAAATATGCGCCCCCTTTTATCTTGTAACCGCTATTTTGTAGAAGCGGCTTGATCCATATTAACATTATCGACAATCACTTTTACCTCACGAACTGTAATGCCGGTTATCTCTTCTAAGTATTCCTTCGTTTTAGTCTGCAAATCACTGGTCACTGCAGGCAGCGAAACATCCGGCATAACGCTGATTATAATTTTTACCAGCAAACCATCAGGGGTAAAAGAGACGTTCCGCTTCACACAACCTGGGTTTTGCAGCTGAGATTTAACGCAAATATCGTCCATAAAGATTTCCCAGTTCCAATTGGGTTAGTGCCAAAAGTGCTCCCAAATACTAGTCATTCTCAAAAT
>PWSG01000331.1 GCA_003564055.1 Syntrophomonadaceae bacterium | reverse complement strand
TTTTTTTCAGGCTTTCCCGCCACCAGACCCGTTCTGTCTTTCTCAACCAGAAAGGCGGTAATCCCTTTCGTGCCCTTTTCCTTATCTACAGTCGCAAAAACAGTATATAGATCGGCCTGCCCGCCGCTTGTAATAAAAAGCTTGCATCCATTTAAGCAGTAGCCACCATCTTCAAAAGTGGCCGTTGTTGCTAATGCAGCAGCGTCGGAACCGGCGCCTGCCTCAGTGAGGGCAAAAGCGCCAAGCATTTCACCGCAGGCCAATTTTGGCAGAAAACTTGTTTTTTGTTCTTCCGAACCAAAAAACAGGATAGGATAGGTTCCCACCGATGTATGCACTGCTATAATTGCCCCGGTGGAAGAACAGACCCTGGATATTTCCTCGATTAAAAGAATATAACTTAAAAAATCTTCACCCTGACCGCCCCACTGCGTTGGGATCGGGTAACCCATATAACCTCTTCCCGCCGCTTCTTTCAGGTTTTGCTGTGGAAAATGTTCGCCTGTATCAAGTTCTTTTTCAGCAAAATAGCGGAACTCTTCCTGTTTTTTTCTGTGCTTTTCTCCCAGGGCAAATGCCATATCTGTTTTCTCCTCTTTTTTCTAAAGCTGCCTTCATCTGTATAAATTAATCAACTTTTACAATAGTCGCTTCGCCCTGGGCGGCGCCGCTGCAAATTGCAGCCAGCCCATAGCCGCCGCCGCGGCGGTGTAATTCGTTAATCAAGGTAAGCAGAATCCTTGCTCCGCTGGCACCGATTGGATGACCAAGAGCGACAGCACCACCGTTCACATTTACTTTCTCCTCATCCCATCCTCCAAGCTTAATGCAGGTCAGAGCAACCGCTGCAAAAGCCTCGTTTACTTCAATTAAATCAATATCCTCAATTTTTAAACCCGCTTTATTAAGGGCAATCTCTGCCGCTTTTAGCGGTACAGTTGCGATGTAGCGCGGTTTTAAAGAAGCCATGCCCTGGGAAACTATTTCCGCAATCGGCTCAAGTTCCAATTCGCGCGCACGTTCTTTTGATGCCAGGATTAACGCCGCTGCGCCATCGCTTATTCCGGGCGCATTGCCGGCTGTAACCAGCCCGTTTTGTTCAAAAGCAGGCGGAAGCTTGGCCAGCTTTTCAAGGGTCGTATCTCTACGCGGCATTTCATCATTTTCAACCAGCAGGGGATCTCCTTTACGCTGCGGCACAGATACAGAAACGATCTCTTCGGCAAAATAACCTTTATCCATTGCAATTATTGCCCTTTGATGACTGCGCAAAGACCAGCTGTCCATATCTGCCCTTGTTACACCATGTTCAGAAGGCACTGCACTGCCGTGAACACCCATGTGGACGTTATGAAAAGGACACCACAAGCCGTCATAAACCATCCCGTCTATTAAAGGAGCATCGCCCATCCTGGCTCCGGTCCGCACCCGCGGAAGATAATATGGTACTGCACTCATGTTTTCCATCCCTCCGGCCACAACCAGGGAAGCATCTCCAGCCCTGATCATTAAATCCGCGAGATTTGCAGCCCGTAACCCTGAAGCGCAAACCTTGTTTATAGTTTCCGAAGGCACTTTATGCGGAAGGCCGGCTTTAATTGTCGCCTGTCGGGAGGGAATCTGCCCAGCTCCGCCCTGGACTACCATCCCCAACAAAACGTTATCGACCATGCCTCCCTCTAAACCCGTGCGATTTAATGCCTCTTTTACAGCCACTGCACCGAGATCGACTGCCGGTACGTCCTGCAAAGTGCCTAAAAACTTCCCGAAAGGTGTCCTGGCAAAGCCAGCAATAACGGTAGAACCCATTATCGAATCCTCCATTTAAATGATACATGTAGAGATCTGTCTCGATTCTTTATCTGAATACTTATTCCTGAATTTTGACTTCTGCTTCTTAACTCCTGAACCCTGCTTGCTTACTATTGAATCTTTACTCCTGACTCCTGAACTCTGTCTTCTAACTCCTGCTTAAAGCGCCCTGTGCGCTATATCACGGCGGAAATAGCAGCCTTTAAAAGTTATTTTGTCAACAGCGCTGTAAACTCTATCCACCGCTTTTTTTAAATCACTGTCCCATGCTGTTACGCCCAAAACACGACCTCCGGCTGTAACCAGCTGTTCGTCCTTTAAAACTGTTCCGGCATGGAAAACAGCCACATTTTCTTCTCCCCCTGCGTCCAACCCATCTAATCCTTTAATAATATGACCTTTCTCATACTTCCCGGGGTAACCGCCTGAAGCAAGAACCACGCAGACAGCTGAATCGTCCTTCCACCTTGGTTCAATATCTTTTAAATCCCCTTCGGCCGCAGCCGCCAGTAATGGGAGCAAGTCGGATCTCATGCGGGGAATAATCGCCTGCGCTTCAGGATCACCAAACCGCACGTTAAATTCAAGAACATTAAACTGCTCGTCTGAAACCATCAAACCAGCATAGATAACTCCCCTAAAATCTACGCCCATCTCTTTAAACCCATCTAAAAGCGGTCTGAACACTTCTGCTTCTGTCCTGCGGGCCAGCTCTTCAGTATAAATTGGTGCAGGCGAATATGCGCCCATCCCTCCTGTATTAGGCCCTTTGTCACCTTCGCCAATCGCCTTATGATCCTGCGAGGAAGGAAGGACAATCAACCTGCTGCCGTCGGTCACAGCCAGCACGGAAACTTCATCACCGCTTAAACAGTTTTCTATTACCACCCTTTTTCCCGCATCACCGAAAGCCCTTTCGATCATGATATCGTAAAGAGCCTGTTCGGCTTCCTCGGGTCCTGAGGCTACGGTAACACCTTTACCGGCAGCCAGGCCGTCTGCCTTGATCACCACCTGCCCTCCATAAAACCGGGCCAGATGATTGCGCGCATCTTCAAAGTCATCGAATATAGTAAAACCTGCTGTCGGAATACCCCACTGTTTCATTTTGCGCTTGGACCAGACCTTACTGCCCTCAAGCATCGCCCCCTTGCTGTCAGGGCCAAATATTTTCAAACCGGCCTGCCTGAATAAATCGGCAATACCCAGAACAAGCGGCACCTCGGGTCCGACTACGGTTAAATCAATCCTCTGCTCCAGGGCCCATTTTTTTAAAGCCTCTATATCGTCGGCGGCAATATCAACACACTCTGCAACCGCGGAAATTCCCGCATTACCCGGTGCGCAATAAAGCCTCTCTAAAAGAGGACTCTGGGCCAGTTTCCAGGCCAGGGTATGTTCCCTTCCCCCACCTCCTACAATTAAAACGCGCATTACCCGGTCACCTCGCTTTGTTGACCAACCCCGGGGTTGGTCTAATATAAGTCAAATAAAAAATTATTTAGCCTGAAAGATATATCTCAAGATATTATTTTTGCTATTCTTGTAGTGCTCGGTGATCTGTTTTTGCTCTTTCCTGGTAAATACTCATGCATATACCGTTAAGGCACAGGAAAGTGTTTCACCATTTCCATTTCCCCTTCGGCCTGAAGTTTAAGCTTTAAGAGTGGTTCAAACCGCCCCCATGGTGCCGCTTATAATTCAACAAGGACAAGCAGGCTGCATATAGCTATTTATT
>PWSG01000098.1 GCA_003564055.1 Syntrophomonadaceae bacterium | reverse complement strand
TAATTGAAAGGAACAAACAATTACCTGAATTAAACTTCACTGTATACTAAATAAAAATCAGTACAACAATAGTATTTTATCATTATTGTCAAATCCTGCAAAAATATTTACCCGGAGTCTGGCGAATAGAGCTTTTCAGCTCCAGGGAAAGCAAAAGGGCACTGGCCGAAGATGCTTTTAAGCCGCTTTGCCGAATAATATCATCAATATGCATAGGCTGATAGGGAATCAGGTTTAAAAGGGTTTTTTCATCTTCAGTAAGGCAGATGCCGGTGCTGCACATGTCTATGGTTAATTGCTCTTCAGCAGGCTGTTGCTGGTTGGATAATTTGACTAAGCTGAGCTCCTCGAGAATATCGGCGCTAGATTCAACCAGCCTGGCCCCTTCTTTTATTAAACGGTGAGAACCAAGACTGTAGGGACTGCCAATATTGCCGGGAACTGCAAAGACTTCTCTATTTTGCTCAAGGGCATAATGTGCGGTAATAAGGGAGCCACTTTTTGCCGTAGCTTCCACAACAACACAACCTAACGATAGGCCGCTTATAATCCTGTTGCGCTGAGGGAAGTTTGCGGGGCGCGGTTCTGTCCCGGGCGGGAATTCACTTATCAATGCCCCTTCATTAATGATCTTTTCCATAAGTTCTATGTTGCGGGGTGGATAACACCTGTCAACTCCGCAGCCCAGGACGGCAGCGGTATAGCCTTTGTTTTCAAGGGCCCCTTGATGTGCGGCAGTATCAATTCCCAATGCCATTCCACTTACTACGAACACACCGGCAGCTGCAAGTTCAAAAGCCAGGCGATGTGCAACCTCCCGGCCGTAAAATGTGCAGCGGCGACTACCGACAATCGCTACTGCCGGTCGATCTATATTACGCAAAGAACCGCGGTAATACAAAAACGGCGGGTCTGGAATCTGTTTCAGCAATAAAGGATAACCGGGGCAATTTGCTGAAATGCAGCTTATTTCTTTTTCAGCAAGGTGGGCCCAGAGCTTTTGAGGATCTATCTTTGAACGTTCTTGATCGATTTTTTTTGTGTTTTTTTGCAGGTTGAGAACAGCGGTAATTTGCTCCGAAGGTGCACTCCAGGTTGCTTCAGCTGTTCCAAAATGCTTAAGAAGAGCCGCTATACGGCGCGGGCCGAGAAATGTAATAGAATTAAGTGCGTTGTGGTAGATAATGTCGTTATTCGAGTTTTTCATATGCTTTATAAATTAACCTAAAGAAATTACCCCGTCACCTTTCAGCTTTTCAAGAACGTTTTTTGCTTCAGTAAATTCGGGAAGCTTGCGGCAGAGTAGTCCGTACTCCAGGCTGTCAACCAGGGCTATCCAACTTGCTTCAATAACGTTGGGCGAGACGCCAACTGTCCCCCAGCTTTTTTGATCATCACTTGATTGAATTAAAACACGGACCTGGGCACCTGTTCCGTCTACGCCGTCAATAACTCGCACCTTGAAGTCGATTAACTTGATTTTTTTCAGTGCCGGGTAAAAACCTTCAAGGGCTTTACGCAGGGCATTGTCAAGCGCATTAACTGGTCCATTGCCTTCGGCGGCAACATGCACCTGTTCATCGCCAACCCTAACTTTAATTGTCGCCTCGGAATAGAGCTGGCCTTCTTCCCTTTTTTCTATGATCATCCTGAAACCTTCCAGCTTAAAAAGCGGAGTATATGCTTTCATCATTTTTAAGACCAGAAGTTCAAAAGAACCTTCGGCCCCTTCAAATTGATAGCCGTAATGCTCCATCTCTTTAAGGCGCTGAAGAACCGAAGCTGTTTCGGGTCGGTCTTTGTCAAGTTTTAGTTCGTTTTGATTCGTTTTTAAGCTGATGCTGGTTCTTCCGGCCAGTTCAGAAACCAGGATACGACGCTGATTGCCCACGCGGTCAGGATCGGCATGTTCATATGTTTCAGGTTTTTTGCTCACTGCGTCGACATGCATGCCTCCTTTATGGGCAAATGCATTAAAACCTACATAGGGCTGCTGATCGGCTGGCGCGATATTCGCAAGTTCAGCAATAATGCGGGAAAGCTTGGTCAACCCGCTTAACTGCTCAGGCGTTACAACTTCTAAACCCATTTTCAACTGCAGGTTTGGAATGATCGTACAAAGGTTGGCATTGCCGCACCGCTCGCCATAACCGTTTATGGTGCCGTGGATCTGCGTGATTCCTTCACGAACAGCCAGCAGTGAGTTGGCAGTTGCCATTCCTGCGTCATCATGAACATGAATCCCTAAAGGTATTTTAACCCTGTCTTTTACAGCTCCAAGTATGGCAGGTATTTCCCAGGGCATTAAACCTCCGTTTGTGTCACAAAGCACAACAATGTCAGCTCCACCCTCTGCAGCTGCTTCAAGGGTATTTAAAGCATACTCGGGGTTGGCCTTGTAACCGTCGAAAAAATGCTCGGCGTCAAAAAATACTTCCCGCCCCAGCGATTTCAGGTAAGCGATAGTATCCTTAATCATGGCCAAATTTTCATCAAGATTTGTTTTTAAAGCATCGCTGACATGAAAATCCCAGCTCTTGCCAAAAATAGTTACAGTGTGGGTCCCCGCTTCGACAAGAGCGCGAATATTAAGATCTTCTTCCATCGAAACTCCCGGCCTGCGGGTACTGCTAAAGGCACAAATCCGGGCATTATTGAACTTCATCTTAGCTGCGCGTCTGAAAAATTCAATATCCTTAGGATTTGATCCGGGCCAGCCTCCCTCGATATAACCAACTCCGAACTCATCAAGCTTTTCAGCAATTTTTATCTTATCAGATACAGAAAAGGATACCCCTTCCCGCTGCGAACCATCCCTAAGAGTTGTGTCATATATATCTACTTTTTGCATTGCTTTCCCCCACTTCCACGGCAAATAAAATTAACTTGTATTATACTATAAGGCTTTACAAGGTGTCCAATTCTTTTTTCTAAATTCCACCGAAACAAAGCTGGGACAAGGGGACAGGTTCCTTGTCCCAGCTTAACTTATTATTATTAGCTCGTTTAATGCCCTATATTAGGTTTTGTGGCAATATTTGGTGGGACAAATGACCTGTCCCCTTGTCCCAATGTCTGATGGTAATATATGGTGGGACAAATGACCTGTCCCCTTGTCCCAGGCTGTCCCCTTGTCCCTGGCGTGTGTTGATTAGAAGCCGTTGTCGAAGTTGATAAGCTGGTAACTTTCAGAGGGCAGTTCTCTTAAAAAGATTGATGGGCCCTCTGATACAGCTCCGTAAGAGCGGTTGTCTTCTCGATAAGTAGTCAGGTAGAGGAAACGGCGGGCTCTTGTGGCGGCAACATAGAATAAGCGCCTTTCTTCGTCTAAACTTTCACTTTCTGAGCGCAGGCCTGGAAAGTGCCCCTGGTTCATGCCAATTATAAAAACAGCGTCCCATTCTTTTCCCTTGGCGCTGTGGATGGTCGATAAAGTCAGCTGCCCTTCCTGCGCATTTTCTGCAGCAGAAGTATCGGCAAATACAGATTCTTCAAGGACCAGTGATTCCAAAAATGAGGCCAGCGAATCAAATCTTTCGGCGTAGATCATGAGGCGT
>PWSG01000079.1 GCA_003564055.1 Syntrophomonadaceae bacterium | reverse complement strand
TAGCGCATTTTATACCATATATGGCATTGATAAGGTTCTATACTGTTATTAAAATATTCTCCGTTTAGATAAAGTCTATATGTCCCAGAACTGTCTTTGAACATTAAGCGCCTCCTGCAGACGATTCTTAAAATGTATACCCGGTTCTTGATCAGGAGCACGTTCACTAAGCGGAAGTCCCCAACCGCCAAGGGCATTTAGGGTCTGGACCACTGCCCCTGCCTGACCCTGCAGATGGTAACCACCCTCCAGGCATAGCAAAACACGCCCTTTAGACCAGCGTTCTGACGTGGCATTTAAGGTCTCAGCAAGGTAATAATAACCGCTCTGTGTCATTGACATTCCGGCCAGATGATCCAGGCGGTAAGCATCAAAACCGGCAGAAATTAAAAGCAGTTCTGGTTTAAATCTATCAAGGATCGGAATGACAATTTTATCATATACAAGTGCATATTCGGCATCTCCACAGCCCGGAGGAAGTGGAATATTAACTGTAAACCCTTCACCGCTGTTTCTGCCAGTTTCCATTAGCTGACCACTGCCCGGATAAGCAGGACTCTGGTGCGACGAAATAAAAAGCACTTCCCTGTCTTCTTCAAAAGCATGCTGAGTTCCATTTCCATGATGTACATCCCAATCAACAATAGCAATTCGCTTTAAACCGTAGTCACGTTTAGCCACAGCTGCAGCAATGGCTATATTGTTAAAAAGACAAAAGCCCATCGCCCTGCTCCGCTCGGCATGATGTCCGGGCGGGCGGTTAAGAGCAAATATTTTATTTTTAGCACCGTTCATAATTTCCCGCAGGCCTGTTACCACACCTCCAGCGGAAAGCAGGGCTACCCTGTATGATTCTGGGACAATATAAGTATCCATATCCAAAAACCTTTTTCCGGCCTTGCAGGCTTCTTCAATTGAACGAATATAAGAGGGATCATGGACCAGGGCCAGATCATTAAATTCTGCAGGCTTAGGAGCAATCATCTCAAGACGGTTCATAATATTTTCTTTTTCAAGAACTCCTATAATATGCTCCAGTCTTTCCTTGCTTTCAGGATGCTGCCTTTGAGTATGAACCAGGTAATCGTGATCATAGATCAGGCTCACTTTTTCATTATCGTTTTCCATCAAATCACCTCGCATTATTTTTCATCATTTTCAAGGACCCTGCATAACCTGTTCCATAAAAACGGGTTAGTTTTTTTCAGAACAACCGGTCTGCCTTCTTCATTAATAAAAGCATGCTCGGTATAACCGCCGGCCATTATCTTTTTTTCCCTGCGTATTTCGTAATTAAACACAAGGCGTACGTATTGCAAACTTTCAAGGCTTGTGGAAACCGTCAGCAAATCATCGTAACCGATGGCATGCTTATACTCACAATAAACTTTAAGCACCGGCAGGTAAAGCTTGCTTTTTTCAAACTCTATATAAGGAAGTCCAATGCTTCTCATGAATTCGGTACGCCCTATTTCAAACCAGACCAAATAATTGGCATGATAGACAAAGCCCATTTGATCAGTTTGCTGGTAACGAACCCTTATGTTTGTTTCATATTTTTGCAAAATCGTTTTTCTCCCGACGCTTTAAAGTACATTAGCTTCGCCACGGTAGATCAGTCCCCTGGTTGCATCTACTGTAATCTTTTCTCCGTTCTCGATCAACTGCAGGGCCTTTTCTACCCCGACAATTGCCGGTTTGCCTAAATTGATCGCCACTATAGCTCCATGCGAAGTTAATCCGCCTTCCTCTGTAACCAGGGCCGCAGCCTTTTTAATGGCATTTATGTAACCTTTATTAGTGCTGTGAGTAATAATAATTTGTCCTTTTTGAATTTTTTCTAAATCACTTTCACTTCTAACCACCAAAGCTGTTCCGCTTACCGCTTTTTTCCCTATTCCTTTACCTTTCACAATTATCTCACCCACCGTTTCAACTCTTAACAGGTTAGTTGTGCCCGATACCCCGACCGGGACACCGGCCGTTATTACTACAAGATTTCCGTCAGTGATCATTTTTTCCTGAAGTGAAGCATGAACAGCATTTGCAAACATATCATCAGTCGATTTAGCAGGTGGACAAACCAGGGCTTGAACCCCCCAGGTTAAGGTCAGGCTTCTGGCCACTTTGCGATTTGAAGTCACTGCAACTATAGGTGCCCGCGGTTTATATTTTGAAACCATTCGCGCCGTATGCCCTGATTGGGTTGCGGTAATAATTGCATCGGCATTCAATTGTTGAGCAATGTGGCAGGTGCTGTAACTAATTGCATCGGTAACCGTTTCTTCGACAGATTCACCGCGCTCCTGTAGAATATTTTTATACTCCAGCGCATTCTCAGTGTGACTGGCAATACGACTCATAGTCTCAACCGCTTCAATTGGAAAACGTCCGATTGCAGTTTCACCGGAAAGCATTACCGCATCAGTTCCGTCAAATATAGCATTTGCAACATCGCTGGCTTCGGCCCTGGTCGGGCTGGGATTACGGATCATGCTGTCAAGCATCTGGGTTGCGGTTATAACCGGTTTTCCTGCCCTGTTGCATTTCGTAATAAAGGATTTCTGCAGCAGGGGAACCTCTTCAGGCGGAATTTCAACACCCAGGTCACCCCTTGCTACCATAATACCGTCTGAAACCTCCAGGATTTCATCAAAATTATCAACACCTTCCCTGCTTTCAATTTTGGCCAGGATCAAGATGCTGCCGCAATGCTCCTCTATTAATCGCCTGATCTCTAAAACATCTTCAGCGTTGCGTGTAAATGATGCAGCAAGAAAATCAACTTCATATTCCAGTGCTTTGATAATATCTTGATGATCTTCATCACTGATAGCGGGCAAGTTTATTCTTGTTCCCGGAGTATTAAGCCCCTTGTAACTACGCAGCTTACCTCCGTGCAAAATCCGGCAGTATATATCGCGCCCCGATATTTTTTTTACTTCAAGAACAATCAGGCCATCGTCTATAAGTACAGCACAGCCAGGTTTAAGGTCGCGGTGCAAATTGGGATAAGTAACCCCGACCCTGCTCTTGTCTCCGAGAACCTCTTCAGTGGTCAGGATAATCTCACTGCCGTCATCCAGGGTTACAAAATCTTCTTTCAGATCACCTGTTCTTACCTCCGGCCCGCGAGTATCATACAAAAACCCGACACTGCGCTCTATACGGCTGCTTACATCACGAATCATCTCCAGACGGCGGATATGGTCCTCACTGTTTCCGTGGGATAGATTAAGCCTGGCAACGTCCATCCCAGCTTCAATTAGCTTTTCAATCATATCCACAGTATCTATGCTTGGCCCGATGGTGCAAACAATCTTTGTTCGCCGCACTGCTAAACCTCCCGTAAATCGTATATTTGCCAGAAATAATTATTCTTTATGGCTTGCTTTTATAAACCGTGTCCCGTATCTCTATCCCCGGCATGTTCAACCACAAATTCAGATCCGAGCAGACCTTCAAGACGTCTGCGGCATGAAGGATGATCGCGAACCCAGTATTCTTCTTTCAACATCAAGGTTTTGTTGTCTCTTTTAAAATATAGACACACCGGGACTTCGCCGTTTT
>PWSG01000001.1 GCA_003564055.1 Syntrophomonadaceae bacterium | reverse complement strand
TCACCGTGAAGGCAACAGCGATGCCCATATTAAGGCAGCTTTACTGGGCTGCTCCCTGCACCTTATTATAAGAAACGGTTCCTTTGATCTAGGCACCTGGCAGGGTGTGTTCCTTGCTGAATTTGATGGCCCCCGTACTCGCAGGGTTAAAGTTTGGATCGATTGAAAGGTTGCAATGCTAAGGTGCCGGTTTTGTTTTTGCTGGATGTAAAAAGCAACCAGGACTTGACAATGCTGTGACAGTGATAAAAGAAATTCAATTACTTTCGGTTTGCATAGCGATAGCTGTTTTTAAAACTAATTACTCAAGGGGAGGATAACATTGGATGAGCTGTTTGAAAAGATCAGGAAAACTGCCGACTTGCTTGAGAGAAGTGAATATGCAGTAGTTTTAAGCGGTGCCGGAGTATCAACTGAAAGCGGAGTACCTGATTTTCGCAGTCCCGGCAGCGGGCTATGGACAATGCTTGATCCGGAACTTTTTACAATCCAGGGTTTTAAAGCCAACCCGAAAGCATTTTATGAGGGCGGGGCGCCTTTTGTGCGCATGCTTGGAGATGCTGAGCCGAACGAAGGGCATACCGTGCTTGCTGAACTTGAAAAGCGGGGCCTGGTTAAGGCGGTGATAACCCAGAACGTTGACGGTCTGCACCAGAAAGGCGGTTCCAATAAAGTTTTAGAGATCCACGGCACATTAAGCAGCGCCAGCTGCATGGTCTGTGACTACACGGTTAGTATCGAAGAAGTAGCAGCCGATGTTGAGGAAGGACTTCTGCCGCCGTTATGTGTTGAATGTGGCGAACCGCTTAAACCCGATGTGGTCCTGTTCGGGGAAGCGCTGTCACCGGACTATAAGGAAGCAATGGAAGAAGCCCGCAGGGCTGACCTTATTATGGTCGTTGGCTCAAGCATGCAGGTTTCTCCGGCAAACCAGCTTCCTGCTCTCTGTGACAACCTGGTCATCATTAACCGTACTTCGACCTTTTATGATCAGCAGGCCAGGGTGGTTTTAAACGAAAGCACCTCCAGGGCGATGAGGCTATTGCTGGAAGAATTGGATAAAAGAGGTTAATCAATAACCAAAGGGAGGCAATTTCTTGCGTTTTTGAGTTCACATGCCCCAGAAAGGCGGCTTTGAAAAAAACGTAAAAAGAGTTTCAGAAATAGGTTTTCAGACAATCCAGATTTTCCCCGGAAACCCGACAGGTTGGAAGATGGGCAAGCTGGATGCAGCTGCTATTGAAAAAAGGGCCGATTTTCTGGATCAGCTAGATATTGCCCCGCTAATAGTTCACAGTGCATACCTGATTAACCTTGCCTCAAGCAATAAAGATTTTTTAGTTAAATCTAAAAAGCTTTTAGATGAAACAATGGAGAGGGCCGGTTTCTACTGCGCTCCATATGTAATTCTCCATACAGGCAATCACGGCGGGCAGGGGAAAGAAAAGGGAATGACTCAAATTATAGACAGCATCGGTGAGGGGCTTGCTAAATGGCCTGATTCGGTAAAACTTCTTTTAGAGAACACGGCTGGAAGCGGCACCGCCCTGGGTGCTAACTTCGAAGAGCTCTCCGGCATAATCAAATCCTTCCCAAAAGGCAAACTGGGCACCTGTTTTGACACTGCGCACGGTTGGGCGGCAGGGTATAATATTGGCAGTACCAAATCAGCTGATAAAGTGCTCGCTGAATTTGACAGATTAATTGGTCTTGAAAACCTGCAGGTAATTCATATTAATGATACCAGGGTTAAATGCGGTTCACGAACCGACCGTCACGCCCATATTGGCGAGGGCAGTATTTCGCCTGAAGGCTTTAGCGCTATAATAAATTACGGATGGCCGAAAGATTTTCCCTTAATTTTAGAAACGCCGGAAAACGGAACCGATTGGGACCGTGTCAACCTGGAAACGCTAAACAGCCTGGTTAAAAATTAGCATAGCAAAAATTAGCATCTTGAGATAAGCGTCCCCTCACCATGTCACTCTCGCGCGAGGGGCAGGGGGAGTTAAAAAATGATTGTAGCAAGTCAGGGATTTTCTTAGTTTTCTTGCTCATAATTAAATTTAAAAAGTTTTTAAGCAGAAAGAGGTTTTAATTTGGCCAAAAAAACCACAATGTTTTGCTGCACCAGCTGCGGTCATGAAAACCAAAAGTGGTTGGGTCGCTGCCCGGGTTGTAGTGAATGGAATACCCTTGAAGAGGTAAGTGCTGTTCCGGCGCGCAGGAAAGCGACAAAAACCGGAGCTCTGTCACCGGTTGCCTTAAATGAGATCCCGGCATTATCTGAAGAGCGTTTTGTCACCGCTATTAATGAATTTGACAGGGTTTTAGGCGGCGGTATGGTTTCAGGTTCAGTCGTGCTTTTAGGCGGTGACCCGGGAATTGGCAAATCGACCCTGCTACTCCAGGCAACAGCCCGCCTGGCTGCTAAAACAAATGTGCTTTATGCAAGCGGAGAGGAGTCTTTGCGCCAGCTTAAAATGCGCGCAGATCGCCTTGATATTAATCAGTCCTTTCAGACAGCTGCTATAACCGATTTAGATATCCTGCTGGAAACAGTAAATACTGTAAAACCTTCCGTGCTTGTTGTCGATTCTGTGCAATCAATCTACCGCGGTGAAATTGGCGGTGTTCCCGGCAGTGTCAGCCAGGTGCGCGAAGTAACAGGTGAGTTGGTCCGTATGGCCAAGGAGTCAAATATTGCTGTATTCTTAGTTGGACATGTTACCAAGGAAGGCGCTATGGCGGGGCCGCGCTTGCTTGAGCATATGGTCGATTGCGTACTATACCTGGAAGGCGATCGCTACCAGAGTTTTCGTATCCTGCGCGGGGTTAAAAACCGTTTTGGCTCGACAAATGAAATAGGGGTTTTTCTGATGGAATCTGAAGGTCTTAAAGAAGTATCCAATCCGTCGCACTTATTTATCACTCAGAACCGCGAACAGGCACCTGGAGCAGTAATTACAGCCAGCATAGAGGGAACCAGGCCGCTTCTAGTTGAAATTCAGTCTCTTGTAGCGCCTACATACTACCCCTCGCCCCGGCGCACCTCTAGCGGTATAGACTTGAACAGGGTTGCGCTGGTCCTCGCAGTGCTTGAAAAGCATGCCGGTATTTCATTTTTTGGTCTGGACACATTTGTTAATGTAGTAGGAGGCGTTCGTCTTTTTGAGCCCACAGCTGATCTTGCCCTTGCTCTTAGTCTAACCTCCAGTCTTAAAGGTGAAAGCTTAAACGGCGATACGGTCGTCGTAGGAGAAATGGGTTTAACAGGGGAGATACGACCGGTCAGTCGTATCCGCCAGCGTTTTAACGAAGCAGCCAAACTTGGCTTCAAGCGCCTTATCCTGCCTGAAGCCAACCGGGCTGAGCTGAAAAAGGACTCAAACGAGTTTAACAACTTTCAACTAATCGGTGTCGGCAGCATAAAGGAAGCCATTAAAGCCTCTTTTTTAAAGAGGCTTTAATGGCTGTTTAATATTTTTATTAACAATATTTATGATAGCAGAAAATGACGTAGTGTGTTAATACGGTCGTATTCCTTGCCGAAAAGGTCCTCCAGCTCAAAATCAAGGGTGTCGCAC
>PWSG01000159.1 GCA_003564055.1 Syntrophomonadaceae bacterium | reverse complement strand
TTCAAATGACAAAGGCGCTAAAGAAACATCCTCTTTAAAAAATATGTATACATTCTGTCAAATGGTTTTACAGGTTGATATGCTTTTTGTAAAACTATTCTCTTAAATGAAATTAAAGAAACAAACATCCCCTTCTCTTCATTTATAGAATTATTGCAATGACTTCTTACCAATATATTGTATTTTCTTCAACCACATTCAATTTTCTTAATTTCTAAGACCTTACAAAGCGTGAATAAAGTAAGCAAGGTAATATTTGATTTTCCTTCTTCAATTTTTGATATATCCGGCTGTTTCATTCCAACCCGCAGGGCGAGATCTTTTTGGCTTAACCCCTTCTCAATTCTTGCCTCTCTTAAACTCTTGCCTACTTTTAGCAGCCCCGCGGACCCCATGCCGGAAAGCTTTTTAACTGATACGCCTTTTTTTTCCAAAAGCTGCTCATAAACTGTCTGCCACCAATCAATAAAAGTTGATTCCGGAGAAACTTTACGCCAATACTTCGAAAGCTTTGGCCAAAAATCAATAAATTTTTCTTTCTCCACCAGAGAAAACAATTCTTTTGGGCTTTGGCAGCCAGAAAGAAAATCAGCCATACGCGTATTAAACTTAGGGTGATTAGGATTTTTAAAAATTCCCTCTATTTCCCCTAAGGCTTTCTTGTTTAGGTTCCAAAAGTATTTTAAGTATTCTTTTTTCATTTTATTTGCTTAGCTATAAAACTTTTTATTTGCTTCTCCAAATAAATAATAATTTCCTTTGAATCAATACTTCTATCATATATATCAAGATCCAGAAAAGCTAACTTAAAGTCTCCCCTTGAAAAGGTCCGGTACCAATGGATTATGCCACGCTGAAAATTACCCGGAATAGTTTCTAAAAACTCAGATAAAGGTTTTATCTTTTTAGAAAGCATATAGAGGTCAAACGCATCCCGCATCTTTCTTCGTCCGGAAAAAATTTCACGGCCTAGATGATCAGCCTCTAAACTTAGCCCGGAAACTGCTATGATTTTTTGCAAATAAATATCTTCGACACAGTAAACTTTTATGCCCTTTACTTTTTTTATCTTTGGTTTGCTTAAAAAAACGTCTTGAACAAAATCAATCTTTAAAAAGCGGTCGGTTCCTTTAATTTTAACTGTATAAAATCTTACTCTGGCATGGCCGGCCTTATTAAATTCATTCTCTAAATTAATTTTAGAATCAAAGTAATTTTGAGCCGAATTAACTATTCTTTCAATTTCTTCCAAATTGTAAAAAGCGGATAAAAAATCTAAATCAAAAGAAAACCGATGCTGAAGATAATAAAGCTCTAAAGCTGTTCCCCCCGCCAGAGCAAAAGAAGAATCGGCCTCGGCAAACCCTCTTAGGAAATTTTCTTGCGCTTTTCTTAATTGTTTATCCATAGTTTATATCCTATACTTTATATAGAGTATAACCTATATAATTAAACTTGTCAACCTTTCTCCTGAAATTCAGAGAAATCAGAACTATTCTTCTACTATCTGGTTAATTGTTTAGAAAAATTTTTTCTCGATAAGCGATATGATGATATAGGCAAGGCCGGTGCTTATTGCCCCCAGGATAATACCCTTTACTACCTCTTTCTTGTTTTTACCTAAATAAAGTAAAGAATAAACCAGGCCGCTATACACCAGCAGAGCAAAAAAAGCAAAAAGCCAGCTGCCGTAATAGAGAGAGGTAAGCCCCAGCAATACTGCCCCCACCCCGGCACGTAAATCTGCTTTAAATACTGCTTTTGATATAAAAAATAAAACCGCGGCAAAAATAAACTGTAAAGGGTAAAGCCCCATACCGGCAACCCTGCCAACAGTTAAAAGCAAAAAGGGGATGCTTCCGAAAGCAACTAAATCCCTAACCAGCTCACTAAACCACTTTTTTTTCTTTACTTTTTCCACAACTCTATAAAATCATATTCTTAAAGCTTTGTCAATGAATGGAATATATGAAATTAAATATACTTTTTAACCGTTTTTGACTTTCATAAAGACGATAAAGACGCTTAAAATAAACATAACCACATTAGTCAAAATCATAGGATAAGACCCAAGCATTACCCCATAAACCAGCCAGAGGAAAACCCCCAAAGAAAATAAAGAAAAAGTTAGCAGGGATATATCTTTAGTCCGGCCGGTTTTGACGATTTTTACTACCTGAGGCAGAAAAGAAACCGTACACAATAAACCAGCACTCAAACCTACTATTAAATCAGCCATATTTTGTTTTCTCCATTCTGTAATCATCCATGACAAATCCCTTGCCAATATCCTGAACCAAAGAGCCGGAATTAATAAATCCGCGTCTTTGATAAAATTTAATTGCATCATAATTATTTTTATTAACTGTAAGAGCTATTTTTGAACATCCTTTCTTTTTGGCCAACTGCTCAATAAAACACATTCCCTGCTTTCCGTATCCTCTACCCCGCTTCTCTGATATTAGATATATCTTGCTTAAAAACATCTCATCACCCCTGGGGATAACTCCTATATATCCTATGCAGCCTTTGCCTTTTTCTTTAATCAGAAAATAAAGAAAACCATCTTTTATTTGTTCTGTAATTGCTTGCTCTGATTGAAACTTATCAAGCATATACTCTACCTGCTCTTTGCCAATTATAGGTGTGTAATGCTTTGGCCATATTTTATTCGCAAGCAGGTTAACTTGATTAATCAGCTTTTGGTTTGAAACCTTAATAATTTCTATATTATCCATGGGCATTAATTGCATTACTGGCCGCTAACAAACAAGCCATTTTAAATTAGTATAACCTAAATCGGATCACATCCAATTTGAAATCCCCCTGGCTAAAATTTGTAGGATTAGCAAAATTATTACAATGCTATATAAACAAAATGCTTTGGTTGATTTTAACAATCATTTTTAGGTTAAATTATTCAGCAATGCTAATTCTTTTATAGATTTCTACGGTATATTGATGAACGTCAACTGTTTTTTCTCTCCAACGACAATTATTTTTCCCTTTTTTAAATAAAAAAATTTATCTCATTTTCCGGGTTTTTCGGTTTTTTGCCGCAGCCATGCGGTAACTTGGTATATTAAGTTCAAAGATAACACTGTGATGAACGATGCGGTCAATGGCCGCGGCTGTCATCATGGGATCTTTGAATATCTTCTCCCACTGGGAAAAAGCTAAATTACTGGTAACTATAACACTGCCTCTTTCATAGCGCTGGGCCAGAAGAGTAAATAATACTTCCATTTCTTCTTTGTTTTGTTGTACATAGCCGATATCATCAATAATGATAGCCTGGCAGCGGTTTAGTTTTTTTAAAAGCCAGGGAAGCCTTAGGTCCCGCTTTGCCGCTAAAAGCTGCTGCAGGATTAAAGCGCAAGTAGTAAAGTAAACTTTTTTATCTTTTTGAATCAGTTCCCGGGCTATAGCGCAGGCTAAATGAGTTTTGCCGCTGCCGGGGTTTCCGAATATCAGAACATTCTCGTTGCGGTCAAGGAATTTACCTTCTAAAACGACGTTTAATTGCTGTCTAACTTTGATTGGCAGGCGTTGAAGCTCAAAAGTATCCAGCCTTTTCTCCGGCGGTAGCCCTGATTGGCGCAATAGGCGTTCTAT
>PWSG01000233.1 GCA_003564055.1 Syntrophomonadaceae bacterium | reverse complement strand
ATGATCAGAAGAAACGGTATCATGTAAGTAAGGGCACTCTGCCACCAGGGCGGGGTACGTGCGTCATGTGGAAAATGCATTACGTTGTTTTCCAGTAAAAGGTTGGTCAGGTTATGATCTTCAGGCCGATAAGTCTTTATGACCGTCCCGTCAACGAGCACGGCTTCAACTTCACCACCGTGAGTTTCAACTCTTTCTACTTCGCCTCTTTCAACTTTTTGGATAAACTGGTTGTAACTTATCTCTTCCGGCGGAGTACCGGTATTGAACGTAGCAAGTAAAGCAAAGACTACCAGGGCAATGACCAGGTAGAAAGTTATCTGTCTTAAAAATGGGCTCAAAAAAACATCCCTCCTATCCTCTAAGACCAATAAAGGCCTAAAGCTAATTTTAACATACCGTACATTTAGAAGCAATAAACTAATAAACCTTGATCTTATGGCTGCTCATTTAGAATGCAGACGTCATTTAAATTTCTGTATTTTTCATTAAAGTCCAGGCCGTAACCGATCACAAAACGGTCTGGAATTTTAAAACCACAGTAGTCGGCTTCAAATTTTACTTTCCTGCGGTCGGGTTTATCCAGCAGAGTAACAACTTTTATGGAATTAGGCTGGCGGCTGCCCAGGTTCTCAAAAAGATAGTTTAAGGTAAGCCCGGTATCAACAATATCTTCAACGATCAGGATGTCCTTGCCCTTTATGCTTTGATCTAAATCTTTTTGAATGCGCACTATACCAGAAGAAGCTGTATCGGCTCCGTAACTGGAAACAGCTATAAAATCAACTTCAAGGGGTATTTCAATTTCACGAATCAGGTCACTTAAAAACACAACTGCCCCTTTAAGGACACCAATTAAAAGGGGAGTTCTTGCTTTGTAATCTTTTGATATTTCCTTTGCCAGCTCTCTTACTTTATCTTTGATTTGCTCTGCACTTATCAGTACCTCCAATGAATGATTCGCCATTTTTATCTACCACCTTTGCCATTTACTATATTAAGGTTGCCATTGCGTTTTATTAAGCTATATTCGAGCCTCAATACATTCTCGGTTTTTTCAGTCACCCGATAAGGATGCGCGATTCTAATGCCTGCCAACCAAATAATATCTTCGCCTGCAGTTACAAGATGCAGGGCATTGCGCCTCTCAGCGGGAATTTTTTTGTCTATTAAAAAATCCTTTAGTTTTTTCCTGCCTGAAGATCCCTGGGGATAAAATCTAGCCCCCGGCCAGCGCGATTGAACTGTTAATGGAGCATCTGGAATCTGATCAAGATCAAGATAAGCCTGGTATGATTTCGGAGGCCATGTCAATTCATGGCGGCTAAAAATATTTGCCTTAACTGCAAAGCCGCCGGGAAGGTAAGTTGTGCCAGGAATCTTAAGAGGCAATGCTGTGAGCTTAGCTTTCCCGATCCTGGATTTAAAAGTTAAAATAAGTTTAGTATAGGAACAGTAAGCTTTTAAATCACCTGGCAGAGTTACGCTTGTTCCGGTTTTGCCTCTTGCGGCAATATCGAGGAGCTGCTCTATATGCAGCCTGCTTATATATTTTGACACAAAATGCCTGTTCAAAGCCTGCCGTAAAACCCTGCCTTTTAAAGCAGGCGGAAGGGCCATTAATCCCGGACGGTCTATTAATATCTTCCCGCTTTGGAAGCGGCTTAATTTCAAATAATTTTTCACAGCTAATCCGTGCAGCAATCTTCGATCATCTGCAGCCAGTGAAGCAAGGCTGAACAGCGCCTCTCTAATTCGGGGGTTGTAGTAATCTTCAAGGTGGGGGATAAGGTTTAAACGCAAACGGTTCCTGGTATAATTAGTTTCGAGGTTGCTGCTGTCTGTAAATGTTTTTAAACTGTTATCAAGGCAGTATAATTCAATTTCATTGCGCCTGAGGCATAGCAGGGGGCGAACCAGCTGAAACCCTCCCCGGGTTCGTTTCGGCAGCATCCCGGCCAATCCGTCAACTCCTGTTCCCCGGATTATATTTAACAACACAGTTTCTGCCTGATCATCGAGATGATGGCCGAGGGCTATTTTAGAAGCTTTGTATTTCCGGGCAACTTCAAAGAGAAATTCATAACGTGCCCTCCGCCCGGCCTCCTCTTCTGAAACACCTAACTCTTTTTTATAACTTTTGATATTAACCTCTCTGGTTTCGAATGGAATTGCCAGAAACCTGGATATTTTTTCGACACCAAGTGCTTCGTCCCCGGCTTCAGGCCTGAGACCATGATTAAGGTGAGCTACAATAAGCTTTAAGTCAAGTTCTTCACGAAAACTGCTAAGAAGGTGCAAAAGGCATGTTGAATCCGGTCCACCCGATACAGCAACAACAATCGTATCGCCTTTATTAATTAAACGGTGTTTCCTGATAAATTTTTTAACTTTAACGAGCTGCATTTGACGTAATCACAGCCTTACCATTTAAAGATAAAAAAACACCCTTAAACAGAGTGCCTTTTGAACTGCAGTATTAATTTGGTATCTATTTAAAATGCTTCCCGGAAAGAACCGCGGCCGCCTCTTTTAGATTCCGTGTTTCGCTTTAAATCCAGAAGGCGCTCGTCGCTCTCCTTTAGAAAACGATTCATTTTATCTTCAAAAGAAGCCTTGTTCACAGCAGCTGCTTTGCTCCTGTTTATTTTGCTACCCTTTTTCTGCGGTGTAAAACCCTCTGCAGCCTGCCTAATAGAAAGCCCTATTTTACCGTTATTTTCAACAGTCAGCACTTTGACCTTAATCTTATCTGACTTCTTAAAAAATTCGTTTATGTCCTTTACATATTCATCAGCAATTTCTGATATATGTACGAGGCCTGTTGTTCCACAGGGCATCTCCACAAAGGCTCCAAATTTTGTGATGCCGGTAATCACTCCTTCCACGATGCTTCCAACAACAATCTCTTTCTTGATAAAAAACTCCTCCTTGCGTTTAATTATTTCTAAACTATGCTCATTATATCTATATTTGTATAATTGTCAATCCTCTAACTGAAAGATTACTTCATCAGGCTTAACTAAACCTAATCTTTCGCGAGCCAGCACCTCGATATAATCATTTTCATGCAGGCGCTCTATTTCTAATTCAAGCTCGGACTGACGCTGCCTGTGTTCTGCAGCTTTTGATTCATATTCTTTTAATTTCTCCATAGTTTTGAGCTGTTGAAAATGCTGAACACCTATTAATACAGACAAACCAATAATTATAAAAAAGCCCATTATACATATCAACTTGTACATACTATAATTATTTTCCCGGTGCTGGCGGGGAAATTTTGAAATTGAGTCTTTCGGTTTTTTGCGCTTAATAATCATAGCAAACTCGACTCTTCAAAAATGTTGCTAAAGTTTGTTCATTAACCACTTCGCCATACATATAGCTATTCCTGCTGCAAAAAAAGAATATTTAGCCATTTTAAGTTTGCTTTTATCTCCACATAGGAACCCCCCCTTAAAGGGGGGATAGTGTAAATAGCTGACCAGTCCATTTTTAATTTTGCTTATTTTATTTTTTCTTTTAAGGCTTTGCCTGGTTTAAAAGCAGGAACTTTAAGGGCCTGAATTCTAATCTTTTCTCCCGTGGCAGGATTACGGCCTTCCCGCTCTTTGCGGCTTCCTACTT
>PWSG01000160.1 GCA_003564055.1 Syntrophomonadaceae bacterium | reverse complement strand
TTAAGCCCTTCAATTTGCAGGCACTGCTACAGGGTAGACAATAAAACAGCAAACCTTTTCCGTTCAGCAGGCTGGGGCAATGTAGCATACCTTGAAGCTGCTGCAGGTAACAGTTTCAAGCTTGATCTGGCCGCAGTAAATGAAAAACAGCTTACCAGTAGCGGTATAAAAAAAGATAATCTCAGTGTCAGCAGCATGTGCACATCCTGCAGCAAAGATCTGTTTTATTCTTATCGCAGGGATCAGGGTATTACAGGTAGAATGATCGGTTTTTTAGCGCTGAATGATCAAGCAGGGGGAAATTTAACTTGAAAAAGAAAAAACTTAAAAATAATAGACAGTGGTTAGAAGTATTACCCGGTGAAGGCAGACGTTTTAGTTTCCGCAATTTTAAACAGGCTTTGGTTTTTTATGTTTTGCTGCTTGCAGCCCTGATTGTAGTAGTTCAGATCGGTTATCACTGGATGGGCGATCAGTTTTTAGCCTGGCGGCTGCAGGTAGTCGAAGCTGAACAGGGTGTCATGCAGCAGCAAACTGCAGCAGAGGGAATTATTACCCGTAGTGAGCAAGTGATAAAAGCACCCTCTGAGGGCATTGTCTTAAGCCTTGCCGCGGCGGGAGAAAGAGTTTCAACGGGGAATGCGGTAGCTACAATCGGTGTTTTATCTGCCGGTGATCTTGAAGCTCTGCGCGGTTCGGAAGAGCAGGAACCTGATGCGGATTTACTGGAAAAGGTTCTCGATTACTGGCAGGAAATTCTTCCTTTCATGGACGAAAAAGTAGAAATATCAGAAGAAGCTGCGGATGAAGAAATCATAGAACAGGAAACAACAGAGGTAGAAAATGATAATGGCTTACAGGTAAAAGAGCAGATTGATCTTCATGATGAAAAAGTTTTTGAAGAGTTGATAGTTATTTATAATGAACGGGCAGGTTTTGTGTCCCATTATTTCGACGGGCTGGAGAGACACGAAGATCCGCTTTATTTATCCGGGGAGAATATCGATGAATTCAGCCCCGAAGGGTTTTTCATTGTTGAGGGTGACCTGGTGGAGGCAGGGGATCCGGTTATAAAAATTGTTGATAACTGGTCCTATTATTTTAGTATTATACTGGGCCTTCATCCCGGAAGAATTGTGGCCGCCCATGATAAAATCGAGATTAAATTTAATTTTGCACCCGGCCAAACTGTGTCTGCCAGGCGCTATGATTACGAGATCGATGAAGAAAAACAGGAAGTGCGGATTGCCTATTTAATTGAAAAACAGCTGCCGGGTTTTGACCAGGTGCGCCAAACAGAAGCGTCTTTACTCTATCGTCGCAGGCAGGGTATAATAGTTCCTGCAGAAGCAATATTTGAGAAAGATCATGGGCAGGGGGTTTACCTTAACCGCGATGGAAGGGTAATATTTCAGCCGGTTACGGTTATTGATCGGCAGGAAGAAAAAGTAATGGTGGAAGGCATTGCTCCATACAGCCTGGTAATTTCGCGCCCCGAGCTGGTTGAAGAAGGACAGCGTTTGAACTAAGCCCGGATATTAAGAGGCGGTAGCTGCTGCTGCGGGTTAGAAAGGGAGAACATACTTGCTGGAAGACAAATACAGAACAGTGCTGGATAATATTAGGAATGCTGCCAGGCGTTCTGGGCGAAGTCCTGATTCGATTAGATTAATTGCCGTAACAAAGACTGTCGGTATTGAAGAAATACAAAAAGCGGCTGGTTTAGGTATCACCGATTTTGGTGAGAACAGGGTTCAGGAAGCCGCAGAGAAAGTCAAACAGATGCCGGAGCTCAGGTGGCATTTCATTGGCCATTTGCAGTCAAACAAAGTAAAGGATGTTCTGCCCCACTACTGTTTAATCCACTCCATTGATCGCTATTCCCTGGTTAAGGCGCTGCAGAAGTGTGCCGAAAGATATAACCGGGTAGTTGAAGTGCTTGTTCAGGTTAACACCTCGGGGGAAGAAAGCAAGTTTGGCCTGGCACCTGAAAAATTGTCTGGCTTCCTGAAGGATATCTGCGTTTATGATCGTCTTATAATCAAGGGACTAATGACTATGGGACCTTATGTTAAAGACCCTGAAGAAATACGCCCCTTTTTCAGATTGCTTCGCCGCTTGCGCGATGAAAATGCCAGTGAAGAAATAGAGCTGCCAGAACTTTCCATGGGCATGACCAACGATTACCAGGTGGCGATTGAAGAGGGAGCGACAATGATTCGTGTTGGCAGCGCGTTATTTACTTAAAATAAATTGCAAAGCAGGTGATTGAGATTAGACTCATAATAGGTGAAGGATTACTACTTTTTCTACAGATCTATTATTTTATTATCTTCGGTAGAATAATCATGTCCTGGTTCATGATGGGTGGCGGAGGCGGCAACCAGGCCCTTGCCGTCATATACCAGTTTGTTTACGGTGTAACTGAACCGCTTTTGGCGCCCATTCGCTCGGTTATTCCCTCTATAAAGATGGGTATGGGTTATCTTGACCTTTCACCGATTGTTTTATTAATCCTGGTCAGGATCGTGCGGGAAATAGTATATCGTAATATATACTTCTAAAGGGAGCGTGACATTTGAATAAAGTATCACCCCTTTCAGCGGAAGAAAAGAAGTGGCAGCAAAATTTTGAACGCAAGCTGGACCAGGTGGGCGGAGGCTCAAGTATCAGCACCCCTTTTCTTGATCCCCGCCAGCTTGATTTGGCCGAATCGGTCTTGAAGCAAAGGCCGAATCTTTCCTATACAGTATATGGTGGTTATCCGGGAGCGGAGAGAAATGCAATATGCATTTTTCCTTCCCAGCATAAATCAGCCCTGCCGGCAGTGACTGCGGTTAAGATTACCTGGCCCGGAAAGACAGACGAACTCAGTCACCGTGATCTGCTTGGTGCAGTTTTAGCCTTAGGGTTTCGCCGGGATCAGGTTGGAGACATTGTTATCTTTGAGGATAGCTGTGCCGCAATCATGGTTGATACTGCTAAAGCTGATTATATCTGTACTAATCTGCTACAGGTCGGATGTTTAAATGTTAACTGTAATATTGCCGAACCCGATCAACTGCCACTGGCCAGAGATGACGGCAGGGATATTAAAGGTACAGTAGCCAGCCTGCGTGTCGACGCTGTTTTATCTCTTGGTTTCGGTATTTCCAGGTCAAGGGTTGTTCTCCTGGTCAGGGGCGGTGTGGTCAGGGTAAATTGGAGACCAATCAATTCGCCGTCGGTGCAGTTGAAAGAGGGTGACCAGGTTTCACTAAAAGGCAGGGGGCGCATTTCGGTTGCCTCTGTAGAGGGCGAAACACGTAAGGGCAGAATACGTCTGAAATTGAAAAAGTACAGCTGAGAAGCAGGAAAAGGAAAGCTATTGTCGAAGATTTCCAATAGAAGAAATATTTATTTTATACTGACAGGGAGGGCTAAAATTGAGTATTACGCCGATGGATATACAGAATAAAGAATTCGAGCGTTCTTTAAGAGGGTATGATATTGAAGATGTTGATGACTTTCTCGATCAGATTGCTAAAGACCTTGAAGATATGAACAGGGAGAACTCTGAACTAAAAGAACAGATTCTTCAGCTGCAGGAAAAAAACAAAAACTATCAAAAACTGGAAGAGACTATGCACAATGCCATAGTCGTCGCCCAGGAAACAGCTGAAGAAGTTAAAC
>PWSG01000129.1 GCA_003564055.1 Syntrophomonadaceae bacterium | reverse complement strand
TTAAAGAAAACAACTGCTTAGATTCCGTTTTTAACTTTTCCCTGTTTTTAATTACAAACGCGAGAAAGGAGGTTAGTTGCTTTAAGACAAGCATCTCAAGCTTATTGCAAAAAGTTTATTTAAGTTACTTTAAAATTAAAGGAGGCTGAATGTCTTGGAATCGGAAGGTAGCATTTATACTAAACCAACGTTTTTAATTGCAGTTATTGTTGTACTGGTCTTTTTATTGTTTGGTATTATTGCGCCGGATGCTTTTGGAGAAATTACCGGCATTGTTTTTGATACGATGATCGAGTATTTAGGTTGGTCATTTATCTTGGGCGCCAGTATTTTCCTGATAGTTATTCTTTTTCTGTTATTAAGTCCATTTGGACACGTCAAGCTGGGCTTGGATGAAGATGAACCGGCTTACAGCACGCCGGTCTGGCTTGCCATGCTATTTAGCTGCGGGATGGGAATTGGCCTGCTGTTTTGGGGTGTTTCAGAGCCGATCTGGCATTACATTTGGCCTCCTTTTGGTGAAGCGGGCACTGAAGCTGCGATGCATGTTGCCATGCGTTACTCGTTTTTTCACTGGGGTTTCCACCCCTGGGCTATTTATTCTGTAGTGGCCGGTTCGCTGGCCTATTTTTCTTACCGCAAGGGTTTACCGATGCTGCTTAGTTCCTGCCTGGAGCCTATTCTCGGCCGTAAAGGCATTGAGGGCCCATGGGGTATCCTGGTAAATGTTATCGGCGTTTTTGCTACCCTGTTTGGGCTGGGGACCTCTCTTGGTTTGGGCGCAATGCAGCTAGCTGCCGGTCTTGACAGTCTTTTCGGTATTCCAAGCACGCCTATGCTCTATGTATTTATAGTTGCGGTTATTACCATTGCTGCTGTTATTTCAACTTATACCGGTATTGATCGCGGCATTAAATATTTAAGCCAGCTGAACATTATAGTGGCGGTATTATTGGTGCTGCTGGTCTTTATCCTTGGGCCGACCCTTTTTATTTTAAATCTTTTCACCCATTCTGTTGGCGAATACGTGCAAAACATAATCAGTATGTCATTTAATATTGATGCAGCAGGGGCTGGGACTGAAGGTTGGATTGGCGCCTGGACAGTTTTCTACTGGGCCTGGTGGATAGCGTGGGCTCCTTTTGTCGGGACCTTTATTGCCCGTATTTCAAAAGGCCGCACAATCCGTAATTTTGTTATTGGGGTAATGCTGGTTCCGGTTTTTGTAAGCATGGTTTGGTTTGCAGTTTTTGGTGGCGCTGCTCTTTATGCCGAACATTTTGGACCCGGCGGAATAGCAGATGCTGTAAACCAGGATTCAGCGCTTGGATTTTTCTCTCTTCTGGCGCAGTTTCCAGCTGCATCACTGCTGATACTAGTGGCCATGTTTTCGGTAACGGTTTTCTTTATTACCTCTTCAGACTCAGGGACTTTTGTTAATGGTATGCTTACTTCCGGGGGTGCCCTGAACCCGCCGGTTCCTTTGCGTATTACATGGGGTCTTCTTGAAGGGGCGGTTGCCGCAATTTTACTTTTCACCGGGGGATTGGGCGCTTTGCAAACAGCTTCAGTTGTTGGAGGTTTTCCCTTCATGATCATCATGTTTTTGATGATTTACTGTCTGCTAAAGTCTATTGCAGCAGAATCAAGGGAAGGCACCTTGCTGCCTGATAAGAAGCGTCTCTATGACACATTAAAAGAGCTAAAAGCTGGAAAATAGCTTAAAGATCTTAACTGCAGAAGTTGCAGGATCGTAAACAGGTGTTAATCTTAGCTTTCAACAGAATTAAGGTTTGCCTAAATATTTAATCAAAAGATCTATAATGGCGGCCTGCTTTCCATCAAGGTGTTTTATGACACGGTTTGCCGGGTTAGTATGTATTTAACGATTAGCTTTATTAACACTTATTGATGGTTTAGACTTTTGTTGAGGCAGGTGTTAACACCTAATTTTATAGTTTTACCGAAGATAATTTATAAAGTATGTTAAGATGGTTATAGCGCTTGAAATAAATAAGATATTTTAATTTAGTTTTTAAAGGATGATTAAAGTTGAAGATCAATGAAGAAAAAATGAAATTAGCATTTGAATCACTTAGCCAGGACCTGGGGAATGGTTTTGTAGCCTCTGAGGTTTGGGCCATAGGAGAAGGAAGACCTTTAATAAAAGACCATGGTTATAACGATAATTCCAAAGTGGCCCCCTTGTTTAACGAAGTTACAAGAAAGCTTTATAAAACCCTTCAGGAATCGGCGTACCCCGGGCTTGGTAATTATTACCTGGTTAACCTTGACAACAATCACCTGGTTGTGGTGATTACTATAGGCAAACTTCAGCAATTTATTTTAGTAAATCTAGCGAAAACATCTATGGGCATCTTGATGAGTGTTGCTCTGCCAAACCTCATTAATTTCCTTACAGAAGAATTTACCGTCGAAGATTCTATAGAGGCTGAAAGTCCGGCTAAAGCAGAAAGCCAGGCTAAGGCAGAAAGTCCGGCTAAAGCAGAAAGCCAGGCTAAAGCAGAAAGCCAGGCCAAGCCGGAAGCGGCGGCAGGCAGTACAGAGGAAAAGAAAACAGAGAAGAAACGTCAACGCTCAACGCTGCGGGAAATATTCAGCGCATTTTCAGAGGGAGGATACTATTCAGATAAAATTAAGGAGTAATTGAAAATAATCGAGCTTTAATTATAATGGTTTGACTTGTTTGCCGATTTCTTAGCTTTTTACTAACTTGCTATTAAACCAATATGAAATTGTCTTGGTTTTTTTACGTTTTTATTTTTCAAAAGGCGATAACACAATATTCTATAATGAGGGTTTAATAGTGATCTTTAATGAGGGAACAATAAAATCGGTCTTTGAACAGCTTAAGTCTGACCTTGGACAAGGTTTTGTAGCTTCAGAAATATGGGCACTTGCGGAAGGTGAACCCCTGTTTAAAGAACATGGCTATAATTCTAATCCCAGGATTGCTCCCTTATTTAATGAAGTTACACGAAAGCTTTACAAAGTTCTAAAAGAATCGGAATATCCAAACCTTGGTAATTATTATCTGGTTAACCTTGAGAATAATCATTTAGTTGTGTTGCTCGCAATAGCTAAATATCAGCTATTTGTTTTGGTTGACCTTACAAAAACCCCTATGGGCGTATTGATGAATGTTGCACTACCGAATTTGCTTGACAACCTGACTGTTGAGGCGGGAGTTAAGAGTTTTGAAGAGCTTGAAAACACTGAAACTTTGCAAACAGAAGGAAACTTGTCTGAAAAAAGTGAAACAGAATTAACAGGTTGGGCTCTTTATAAACAGATTCGGGATCCCGGGGTTTCTTTTAAATCAGAAAAACCGCGCGAAAAATTTTCCTTAAGAGAAGCATTTAGTGCTTTACTTGGGATAGAAGAACAGTCAGATGAAAATGAAAGATAGGTTTTAAAAAAAACTATAAAAAGGTTTGAATTTCCCGCTACTGTGAAAAATTGTTTATTACTGTATGATTACTGCCCTGACAAGTAAAAATGAGATTTTAACACAGGCAAAAGGGGGGATCTGCAGAATGCGTTTTACATTAGAAGACATAAAAAAATGCATGGATGGGTTAAAGGAAGACCTGGGAGAGGGATTTATCGAAACTGATATATGGAGTACTACTACAGATAAATCTGTTGCTTTT
>PWSG01000084.1 GCA_003564055.1 Syntrophomonadaceae bacterium | reverse complement strand
TCGTCCCAGTTGAGCTGGTTCTGCTGCAGCATGGCTGCCAGCCTGGCTTTGCCGGAAGGGGCCACCGCTTCTCTCCCCGATACCTGTAAAACGGGACATTCACAGCGGCAAATATTAGGGCATAACGCACAGTTGAGCAGTTCTTCCATATTTACTTCTGCCATTTTTCCACCTCTCCAAGGCCAAGTTTACCTGGGTTCATAATTCCGTGCGGATCAAAAGCATCCTTGATACGGCCAAAGACCTCTAGCCCTTTACCATGCTCTTTAGCCATCCATTGGCCGCGGTGCAAACCGATGCCGTGGTGGTGAGAGATGGCAGCGCCTTCAGCAAGACAGGCGGCCATGGCTTCCTGCCAGAGTTTTTTATAGTAAGATATTTTATCGTTACCGGGAAAACCTACAACCGTTATATAAAGAGCGGCTCCTTCCGGGTAAACATGCGACCAGTGTCCCGAGGCAAGCATGGTTCCTGCCACTCCTTTTAAAGCTTCCTGCATGGCCAGGTAAGTGGTTAAAGCATTATGCCAGTTGGTAGTCACTTCAATCGTGTCAAGAACCGCTCCCTTTTGCAGCAGGCGGGAGGCTGCGCTGATATTGAAACGTGTCTTTAACCAGTGCTCGACATGTTCCGGGCCTGTATCGATTGCGCCCAGGGCAAGAGCTTGTTCTTCGACAATCTCTTTTTCAGCGTCCACAATTTTTGCAGCCCCTTCAATTAGTATAATTAAAGCACAGCGTTTATCGCCCAGCTCCGGAAAGTGATTGCCGGTTTCCTGGGCATCGTAAAGACGGACAACTGCCGGTCGGATACCTGCGCGCATGAAAAGGCGAATCGTTTCCAGTCCATCTTTTATATTTTCAAAAGTATATGAAGCTAAATGGCGCTTTTCTGGCAGAGGCCAGATCCGCAGAGTCGCCGAGGTAATTACCCCTAAAACTCCCTCCGACCCGATGAACAACTGGTCAACACGTGGACCTGTTGAAGTGCGGGGCACACTACGCCCGCTGAAGACTGTTCCATCTGCTAAAACTGCCTCTGCTGCAACAACCATATCCTCGATCTTGCCATAACGTGTAGAAAATTGCCCAGCAGCACGACAGGCCAGCCACCCGCCCACTGTAGAACAGCGCAGAGACTGTGGGAAATGCCCCCCTGTATATCCTGATCGGTTAAGATGTTCTTCATATAGCGCGCCATTTAAGCCACATTCCACGGTAACGAAAAGATTTTCTTGATCTAAGACGCGAATCCGGCTCATTCGCTTCATGTCAATCATGATGCCCCCCTTTAGCGGAACCACTCCGCCTAAAGCACCCGAGCCTTCGCCATAGGGAACAACGGGAATCCTCCGTTCATGAGCCAGGGCAAGCACCTGAGAAACTTCTTCAGTAGTCTGCGGCCAGACAACCAGCTGCGGCAGGGCGGGAACAGCTCCTTCCAGCATCCAGATACTGCTTACCGGCCAGTAGTCGCGACAGGTAGACAAAAGATCGATATGGTTTGACGATACATTCTCCGTTCCGATAACAGCAGAAACTTCTTCCGCATATTGATCTATTGCTGCCTGATTAACACAACCTTCCTGCAAAACTGTCCTGATATTTTTAGCCATTTGCCGGCCTCCTCTCATTAGGCTTGCATTCTCTTAAATCATGATATTTCCAAAGGTACATTTTCGCTTTTTTATTTCTAAATCCTTCAGCGTAATTATCCTATAACCGTGCTCACAGTTTTCTAACGGAGGATTCGAAGCTTGCTCTTGCTATAACTATGGTAAGAAGCTTTACAGATTAGAAGGATTTTTAAGACGGCTGTTGAAATTAAAACAGAGATTCTATTTGCCAGGGCAACCACCACAAGACGTGCCTATTACTAGCCGAATTCGATGCAGAGGTCATTTCTAAAAAAAAGTTATAGGAGGTTTTTATAATGCCTGTCTATGAGTATATCTGCCGCGATTGCAAAACAATAACAGAGGTAAGAGCAACCCTGACAGAAAAAGAAAAAGGGCTCAAGCAAACCTGCCCCTCGTGCGGTAGCAAAAACATGACCCAGTACTTCGGCAACATGATCGTAATCCCTACCACACACCTGCATTAAATATGTAAAACCTTGAAGTCACCAGGTCCTGGCGCGATGAGCGGTTAAACAGCGCATCGCGCCTATTTTTATTTGCTTATTTTAATATTATGTGCTAAGGTATGATTAGTGTTAAAAAGTTGATGAAATTGAACATCTATAAGCCTCCTGGTAAGAGGATGGGCGTACGATGATTGATGAAATTACGCTTTTTGCTCAATACAATTTAGGAGGTTTTATAATGACCGGAACAGTAAAATGGTTTAATGCAGACAAAGGCTATGGTTTTATTGAAAGAGAAGACGGTGACGATGTATTTGTTCACTTCTCTGCGATTCAGTCAGAAGGTTTCAAGACGTTGGATGAAGGTCAGAGCGTCGAATTTGATATTGTCGAAGGAGATCGCGGACTGCAGGCAGAAAAAGTAGTTCGTGTCTAATGTCCGCCCTACAATTTGAACCTGGAGCACTTCCGGTTTATTCCGGAAGTGCTTTTATATTATTAGTTACTATATTAATAATAAAGGGCTACGGGAGGTCACCCCAAACCGTCCTTTAATCCATACAGGCGTGATGACCGCATAGCAGTTCATCACGCCTGTTTTTGTTCAGCATTAATAAATTTTGTTATTTAAAGCTATTTCTTGCACCGCTGTTGAAGTTGGTGCGGCCTGGTTTCTTTTACTCCACTAGAACTGCTAACCTTGTCAATCTTACCCATCAACTTCTTCCACTTTGGCATGTAGGTGCATATGGGAGTTGCTTTTTCAAAACTTTCAGCACACTTTTCGGAGCAAAAGTAATAGATCTTACAATTTACAAAATTCTCATGATTCAATAATTTTTTGTGGTATATAGCAAACTAAAAATAAGCCTCTTGAAGAATAATTAATCCTCAAGAGGCCTTATAGAATCACATTTAATGTTTAATCGTCTAAATAAAAGCTATTCTCAGGTGCTTATAAAAAAATATCTACTATTATTTAACTTTGTCTTTCAATGCTTTACCAGGCTTGAATGCCGGGGCTTTCTGTGCTTTGATTGTGATGTTTTCTCCCGTAGCAGGATTGCGACCTTCCCTTGCCTTGCGGCTTCTTACCTCAAAAGTTCCGAAACCAACCAACTGCACCTTATCACCCTTAACAAGACTTTCAGTAATGCCATCCAGTACTGCCTTTAAAGCCTTATCACTATCCTTCTTTGATAGGTTTGCTTTCTCTGCCACCAGTTCAACCAATTCAGTTTTATTCATTTATTAAAGCCCTCCTAGATTTAATTATAGGCACCCATGATGTTATTACCTGTTTCTTGAGTTGTGCTTTCTATTTGTTTGCCCACTACTCTTATTATATTCATTCCCACCAAACAATCAACAAGCAATCAATATATTTATTAAGTTATGTATATCATTATGCTGAATTATTATTGCCTTAGGCCCTTAATCCTGAAGTGCTGCACATTTTTGGCAAGATTTTTTAAGTGATCCCGGAAGCTACTTCTTTGTCTAACTTGTATACTCTCAACAATAAACCAATAATTGATCCTTAAATGCCTTCTGCCCCACCTCTACCCATGGCGAATCGGGCCGGAAGTCTGCGTTTTTAGGG
>PWSG01000047.1 GCA_003564055.1 Syntrophomonadaceae bacterium | reverse complement strand
GTATTTTTTGTGTCCAGGGAGGCGGCCAGGGCATTTAATATACCTTTTGATCATGCCCGCATTGCTATTCAGGGTTTTGGTAACGTCGGCAGCAATGCTGCTAAACTGTTTGCGGATGCAGGTTGCCCTGTCATTGCCGTAAGTGATGTAAGTGGTGGTGTTTATAACAAAGAAGGTCTGGATATATGCCGGCTAATCGAACATGTTGAAAAAACCGGTTATGTAAAAGGTTTCCCGGATGCCCGCGAAATCACCAACCAGGAATTACTTGCTTCAGACTGCGATATACTGATTCCTGCCGCTCTTGAAAACCAGATCACTGAAAGTAATGCAGCAGATGTTAAGGCAAAAATTGTTATAGAAGCAGCGAACGGTCCGACAACACCGGAAGCTGATCGGATTCTTAAAGAAAAACAGGTTCTTGTTGTGCCTGATATTCTTGCCAATAGCGGCGGGGTTACAGTATCCTATTTTGAGTGGGTTCAGAATAACTATGGATTCCGCTGGGACCTGTCAACAGTAAACAGGCGGCTGGAAGAAAAAATGGCTGAAGCTTTTAAAATGGTTTATCATTATTACTGTGAAAAATGCGTTGATTCAGATATGCGAACGGGTGCGTATATGTACTCTATTAAGAGGCTTGCCGAAGCAATGCATTACAGGGGTTGGCTGAATGACAAAAATGGCAGGTACTAGAAATAAAAAAATTACTTAATCCAAGTTTTCTTAATATTTGCGGAGAGCTGAGGTTAATAACTGCGCTTAGCAGTCAACTCGGCCCCGACAAGGAGGAGATACTGCCTTGGTGCAGGTTAAAAAAAAGCGCATAAATGCTGATTTAGTAATTAACCGGGCCTGGTGTAAAGGTTGTGGTGTCTGTATAGCTTTCTGTCCAAAGGAAGCTCTTTTTATGGATAATTACGGGAAAGCAGAAAAAGATCTGGAAAGATGCACTGCCTGCGGTATTTGCGAAACGTTCTGCCCGGATTTTGCAATTTCACTGGTAAAGAGGAGGATTTCTAAAAATGCCGGAGACAAAACCGGTTCTAATGCAGGGAAATGAGGCCTGTGCAGCAGGGGCAATTAATGCAGGTGTTCGTTTTTACGCCGGCTATCCGATTACTCCTTCAACAGAAGTTGCCGAGCAAATGGCAGCCAGGCTGCCGGAAATCGGCGGTGTTTTTATCCAGATGGAAGATGAAATAGCCAGTATGGCTGCGGTTATTGGCGCATCGATAGGCGGGATGCGAACTCTTACTGCAACAAGCGGGCCCGGTTTTTCTTTGAAACAGGAAAACCTGGGTTATGCTATCATGGCTGAGATTCCCTGTGTAGTAGTAAATGTGCAGCGCATGGGGCCCAGTACCGGTGTTCCTACTGCCCCTGCCCAGGGCGATGTTATGCAGGCCCGCTGGGGTACGCATGGCGACCATCCAATTATTGTTTTCTGCCCGGCTTCAGTTTACGAGTCTTATTACCTGACCATAGCTGCCGTGAACTTAAGCCAAAAACTAAGGCAGCCGATTATTGTTTTGCTTGATGAGGTGATCGGCCATATGCGAGAAAAGGTCCTGATTCCGGAAGGGAAACTGATGGTTGAAAGGTCCAGTGACAAAGATGTGCCGGCTGACTATAAACCATATGATGAAAAAGGAATAGCTCCGCTGGTCCCATTTGGTTTCGGCCATTATTACCATGTTACAGGTCTCTTTCATGATCAGTATGGTTTCCCAACAGGTGACCCACCACAGGTAGAAAGGGCCCTGGATCGTATTCATGAAAAACTGGAAAAATACCGGGACGAGATTATACTGACAAATTATATCGGACATAAAGAGCCCAGGGTAGCTGTTGTAGCTTACGGGTGTACAGTTCGTTCTGCCCGCTCTGTGGTGAAAAAAGCCTACTGGCAAAACAGGCTGCCGGTCGGACTGCTAAGCCTGCAGACTGTCTGGCCTTTCCCTGCTAAAGAAATTGAAGCGCTGGCCAAGAAGGCCGACGTGATTATTGTTCCCGAGATGAATATGGGCCAACTTGTTGGTGAAGTTGAGCGTCATGCCTGTGGTGAAGCCAGGGTTGTTCCCCTAAACAGGTATGATGGGGAAATGATCAGCCCGGATCAAATTTCTGATGAAGTCGGGAGGTGGCTGTAATGGAACAGCTAACCCAGGATTTTCTAAGAACAAAAAAACTGCCGCATATCTGGTGCCCCGGTTGCGGAAATGGTATAGTTACTGCCGCCCTGGTCAGGGCTATTGATAGGACTGGTTTCGATCAAAAGGATGTTGTCATCGTCTCAGGCATCGGCTGCTCTTCGCGGGCAGCGGGATATCTAAACTTCAATACTCTGCATACAACCCACGGGCGTGCCCTGGCTTTTGCGACCGGTTTGAAAATGGCCAGGCCTGAACTGAAACTATTTGTAATCATGGGTGACGGCGACTGCAGCGCCATCGGGGGCAATCATTTTATCCACTCGGCCAGGAGGAATATTGACTTAAATGCCATAATAGTAAATAACCATATTTATGGGATGACCGGTGGACAGCACTCGCCACTGACCCCTGCAGGAAAGAAAGCGACAACAGCTCCGCGCGGCACCCTGGAACCATCATTTGACCTGCTCGAGCTGGCCAGGGGAGCAGGAGCTACTTTTGGGGCCAGGGGAAATGCTGCACAGCCGCGCCAGCTTGAACAGTTAATTATCAGGGCTGCCAAGCATAAGGGGTTTTCTGTAATTGAAGCTCTTTCTCCCTGTCCGATTGCTTACGGCAGGCGCAATAAATTAGGCGGTGCTGTTGATATGCTGCGTGACATGAAAGAAAAGAGCATTTCGATTGAACGTGCAGCTGATATGGACGAAACAGATTTGGAGGATAGGACCATAAACGGGGTGCTCTACTCTGTTGATGCTCCTGAGTATGCCGAAGCATATTACCATTCAATTGGTAAAGATATCGGTTAAAAAGCGGAGGGATTCCTTTGGGAAACAGGCAGGAAATATTGCTGACCGGTGCCGGGGGACAGGGTTTGATTCTCGCATCGATTGTTATGGCGGCAGCAGCTGTAGATGACAACAAAAACGTGGTTCAAACTCAATCTTACGGCCCTGAAGCGAGGGGCGGAGCAAGTATGGCCGGGGTAATAATTGATATTGATACCATTGAGTACCCCAAGGTAACCAAACCTACTGTCCTGCTTTGCATGAATCAGGCCTCTTTTAATAAATATATGCCCAAAGTTGAGACCACCTGTATCATTATCGCAGATTCAACTTATGTCAGCGGATCTTATAGTGAAGATTACAAGGTGCAGTTTTTCCCAATAACAAGATCGGCCAAAGAAGAGCTGGGACGGGAAGTAGTCGCTAACATGTTAGCCCTGGGTGTTCTTAACGCAGCAAGTGGATTGATCGATCGGGAGATTTTCAGGGAAAGTATTTTTAAATTTGCGCCAAAGGGTAGTGGCGAACTTAATAAACAGGCTTTTGATTTAGGTTACCGTCTTTATGAGGAAGGTTCTCGGCACAGGGGGGAAACTTCTGCTCAAAACCCTTGATAAGAGGTTAGAAATTGTTTTATATATTACAGCCTAATTTTGTATTTTCGCTGTAGCGATAATTGCCAAATCACATTTTTCATGTGATATTGGTATTTTTTTTCTGGGGGCTAAAGAAGAATATTGTTGAAGTGAGCTTTAGGTT
>PWSG01000073.1 GCA_003564055.1 Syntrophomonadaceae bacterium | reverse complement strand
GAAGTTTTTCCCGTTCCGCCCTTACCGCTTATGATGGTAATTTTTTTCATCACTTAGCAACCTCCCTGGCAAGTTCCGTTATTCGGGCATAAAGACTTTGAAACCGGAGGCGCCATTTCGGTAAATGAAGAACTGCTGCTTCACCACGGGCATAAAGCCTGGCCAGTTCAAAATCCCATGGAATTTTCTGCAATACCGGTAGATTATTTTCCCGGCAATAATCTTCTACAGCTTCATCACCAATATCACAGCGATTAATAACTACTCCCGCCGGAATATCCAACTTGCGGACCATTTGCAAAGCAAGGTCAAGATCATTTAACCCGAAAGGAGTCGGTTCAGTTACCAGCAGACAGTAATCACAACCGCTTATAGCAGCAACAACCGGACATGACGTGCCTGGAGGAGCATCAATAATTGTATCAGCCTTGGGGTCTATAAGCTTCTTGACAGCTTTTATCAAGGGAGGGGACATCGCTTCACCAGTATTGAGACATCCATGGGCAAAAGACAATCTTCCCACTAAACCCTTTTCTACAATACCGATCGGACGTTCAAATTCTGTTATTGCTTTTTCCGGGCAGAGGTATGAGCAGCTGCCGCACCCATGGCATAATTCTGATAAAACCATGACCTGATCATGAAAAACAGCAATAGCATTAAACGCGCATACCTCTGCGCAGCGACCACAAAAACTACACTTTTCCAAATCTACTGCCGGTACAGGAATACCGACATCATATGATTGCTCTATTTTGGGTTTTACAAACAGGTGAGCATTCGGTTCTTCAACGTCACAATCAATTAGTTGAATATTTTCTACTTCTAAAGCCAGGGCCATGTTAACAGCGACCGTTGTTTTACCGGTGCCTCCCTTGCCGCTGGCAATAACAAGATTTAACATTTAATTCCCTCATCTCTGTGTCAGTAATCTTTTTCCCCTGATAATGGTTTTGGGGACAAGTTAAACCCTGTCCCCAAAACCTAAAACATTTACTGTTGTTCCAATTCCGCTATCCTTTTTTCCATTTGCTCCAGATCTGATTTCAGTTGTTCGGACTGTTCCTGTAAAAATGCTTTCTCCTCTTCAGGACCAACCAAGGCAGGCTCGTAATAAAACGGTGGTTTGCCGTACCGCCAGGCACTACCTCCCCTTCCGGGTCCCCATCCGGGGCCGCGGCCAAAACCTCCGCCCCTGAAATACCCCATACGGGGACGTCCAGTCCCGCAGGGACCAAATCCGCCTCCGGTTCCGGGGCCTCTGCCCATCGGGCCGGTTCCATCAAAACCAGGCATGATCATAACCTCCTTTCGCTTAAGTTTCCTTGGCTTATGAACTGCAGCCGTGATTACCTTGAGGATGCTCACAACTGCTTACTCCAGAGTATAGTTTGCCGTCTAAATAAGTTTCTATTACGCCTCTTACCGGTCCGGTGATGCCAACATAGGTATCTATACCTTCTGAGGCAAACAGAGACTGGGCCCGCTGACCCATTCCCCCGGCAACAATACAATTTACACCCATGCTGGCCAGGTACCCGGGTAAAAAACCGGGTTCGTGGCCCGGGTTCGGAACTGTTTTTTCTTCAACAATAGACCCGTTTTCCACCTTAAAGAAAGTATATTCAGGACAACGCCCAAAGTGCTGTGCAACCATGCTACGCTCAGTTGCTATTGCTATAATCAATCTTATCAACCTCCATTGTTATTTATTCCGATCAGTTCTCATTCCCGAATGGGATGACACTGTCGCTTCTGAAACCAAGGTCAGCTCCCCTTCATTAAACTTCTGCACGGTCTCTTCAACAGTACCGGCTATTCCCCTATAAACTTTAATTTTAGCCGCTTTAAGGGCAGCCACTGCATTAGGCCCGACATTTCCTAAAGCAACTGCATCAACACCAAGTCCGGCCAGCAACTGAGCAGCCTGCGGACCTGCTCCCCCGGATGCTTCGGCGTTTGAATTGCCAACCGAAACAATTCTTTCTTTATTATCAACATCTACAATAACGAAATAGGGACAGCGACCAAAACGCTGATCAACTTTTGCCTTCAAACCCTCATCCTGCGCGCATACTGCTAATTTCATCAAACCCACCTCCTCGTATAATATACTTTAGACAAACCACCATTGGTAGATAAACGTTTCTCCCGGTCCGTTGTTTTGGTTAACGGTAATGCGTGCGGCCCGGCGCGCTCCATTTAAAGCGCGCCGTGGGCCGAACGCCCACGGTAATTTGGTAAGAGGGCCGGGAGGCTTCATTAGAACGCTACTTCTGATTGCTCCAAGCATACTGATTTGAAGCTTGGATCCATCTTTGAGACAATACCCCTAAGTCCAGGGGCGGGGAAGCTTCGGAGCCTCCTAATTTAATGCCAGATCAGTTTTTTTTCAGCCATTTCTTTAAACCGATCTGTAATTTTATTAAATATCTTAACCGGATAGTTTTCGACAGCTCCATCATCCGCAAGCTTTGACAACTCGGGATCAAGAGGTAACCGACCTAACAGCTTGAGTCCTGTAGATAAGGCCACTTCTTCAGCTTTACTTTTACCAAACATTTCAATCGCTTCTCCACAATGCGGGCAGACCAAGCCGCTCATATTTTCAACCAAACCAACAAGAGGAACATCCATCATTCTTGCCATTTTTATAGCCTTTTTAACTACCATTACCGCCAGGTCCTGTGGCGAAGATACAATGATCAACCCATCAAGTGGTAATGACTGCATTACCGTTAAAGGGGCATCCCCGGTACCGGGAGGAAGATCAACAATCATGTAATCGAGATCCCCCCAGAGCACATCGGTCCAAAATTGTTTAACTGCGCCTCCTATCAAGGGCCCACGCCAGATGACCGGATCATCCTCCTTCAGCAACAGCAGATTCAGTGAAATAACCTTGATCCCCAGTTTACTTATTGTAGGTATAATTTTTTTATCCTTTACTTCAGCTTGACTGTGCATACCAAAAAGCTTTGGGATGCTAGGCCCTGTAATATCAGCATCAAGCAGACCAACCCTATATTTTTGCCTGGCAAGAGCAACCGCTAACAGCGCTGATACCGAAGATTTGCCAACACCTCCTTTACCGCTCATCACTGCAATAGTTTGATCGATATGACTGTTCTCCGGTTGAGATAATTTTTCAATACCACTTCCTTTCGCTTTTGTTGTTTCTTCTGTTTGCCTATCTTCTTTCACAGCCTCAACCTCCATCCAGAAATATAAACACTTGAAATATATTGGGTATATATCTATAATAAATTATAGAACCTTTATGGGTATATGTCAATAACTTTTTTTGCTATAATATATTAAAGGGGGATAGCAATGAAATATAAACATCTTTTTGGACCTGTCCCGTCGCGACGTCTTGGTCTATCACTAGGTGTCGATCTTGTCCCGCATAAAACCTGTACCCTTAACTGTGTTTACTGTGAATGCGGCGAGACAACTAATTTAACTGCCGATTTGAAAGAATACATTCCCGTGCAGTCAGTAATTGAAGAATTAGATAACTACCTCTCTGCAGCACCCAGGCTTGATTACATCACTTTTTCCGGTTCCGGAGAACCGACCCTGAATATACAAATAAGCAAAGTGGTTGATTATATAAAAAAAAATTTTCCCCGTTACAAGGTTTGCCTGTTAACAAATGGCACACTTTTTACCGCTGCCTCTGTACGCTCCGCGGTATCTGGAATTGACCTAATCATACCT
>PWSG01000099.1 GCA_003564055.1 Syntrophomonadaceae bacterium | reverse complement strand
TCATTTATTTTTAGCAAGCAAAAAACCTGCAAGCTTTTTGTCCCACGAGCTGATTGTGACCGTCACCATCGCGAGTGAAGAAAAGCCGGCTTCTAAATATAGCCGGCCTTCACTCGCGACCACCTGGTACGCTCAATAGAAACACTCGATGTCACAATCAGCCCAGCGCCCACGGCAAGTTTTTTAAAGGTTTTATGGATACGTTAAAATGTAACCAGTTCGAAAGTGCGTCACAGGAAAAACCATCGCGAAGCGATTTCGTTCTTCTTCTGTGTTAGAATTACAACACAGAAGAACCGTCCCCCTGTGCTGGTCCCCCTGTGCTGTGTGCTTGTGCTGCTTGCCCCTTGTTTACTGGTTTTTCTTCTCTTCTTCTTCTCTAAGCATCCGGCGAAGGACTTTTCCGATCATCGTTTTGGGCAGCTCAGGTCTGAATTCAACCAGTTTTGGAACTTTGTAGACGGCAAGGCTGGTTTTGCAGTGCTCGAAGACTTCCTCTTCAGTCATGGTTTCTCCTTCTTTAAGAACGATATATGCCTTGAGCGTTTCTCCGCGGTAAGGATCATTTATCCCGGCTACCGCTGCCTCCATGACTTTGGGGTGTGTGTAGAGTACTTCTTCGACATCGCGTGGATAAATGTTAAAACCACCGGCGATTACCATGTCTTTTTTGCGGTCAACAATATAAGTATAACCATCTTCATCAATCTTGGCGATATCTCCGGTATAAAACCAGCCATCCCGCAGGCTTTGAGCATTCTCTTCGGGCATGTTCAGGTAGCCTTCCATCACCTGGGGACCGCGGATGCAGAGCTCACCGATTTCGCCTATAGGCAGCTCTTTTTCTCCTGTCTCAACATCAACAATTTTGAATTCGGTATCAGGCATTGGCAGTCCAATGCTGCCGGGTTTACGTTTGCCATAAACGGGGTTAGCGTGAGTAACCGGAGAAGTCTCTGATAATCCGTAGCCTTCAACCAGTCGGCCACCGGTATTTTTTTCAAACTGTTGTTGTACTTCGACCGGAAGAGGGGCAGCTCCACTTATGCAGATGCGGATTGATTCTATATGATATTTTTGCAGGTCGGGGGCATTGTTAATCGCTACGTAAATCGTTGGTACTCCCGGAAAAAGTGTCGGTTTTTGCTTGTCGATAGCTTTAAGCACGTCTTCTAAAATAAAGCGGGGCATTAATATCAGCTTGGCCCCACTAATTAGCCCTAAGTTCAACACGGTGGTTAACCCGTAGCTGTGGAAAAAGGGCAAAACTCCCAGGGCTACTTCTTTGCCTTCCTTGAAGTCAGTACACCAGGATTGAACCTGGTAGAGGTTGGCAACAAGATTCCTGTGTTGAAGGACTGCTCCTTTGGACACCCCTGTTGTTCCTCCTGTATATAAAATCAGGGCACGATCCTCAGGCATTACCTTTACGTCCGGAGGTTTTGCCCCGGCATGTTTCTTTATTAGTTTAGTAAAAGAATAGTCTTCAGCGGCCAGCTCAACCCGGTCGCCTTCTTTTTTCTCTTTGGCCGCGGTGTAAAGGAAGTTTAAAAAAGTTGGAAAGTAGTCTTTTATGTTTGATACAATAATGTTTTTTAATTTTGTATTGGGCTGGATCTTTTTAATCATTTTGTAGAAACGGGTCAGCGTAATGATTGTTTCGGCGCCTGAATCATTAAGTTGATACTCCATTTCCCTGGCCACATAAAGAGGGTTGCAGGGAACAACAACAGCGCCTATAGCCAGGGCGGCAAAAAAAGCAATCGGAAACTGGGTGCTATTAGGAAGATGGATGGCCACCCGGTCTCCTTTTTTTATGCCTAGTTCTGCCATGGCGCTTGCCATGCTTTGAACCTGTGACGATAGCTCTCTATACGTTACATCGCGTCCCATAAAATGAACAGCAGGCAGCTGCTTATAAGTTTGAACAGCTTCCTGGAAGAGTTGATACAGCGCTAGTTCGGGGTAATCAATGCTGTGTGGAACCCCGGGTTCATAATGGTTGAGCCATACTTTTTCCATCTTGCCACTCCTCCTGCCGTAGAATTGATATTCTTAGCTGATCCATCCGCCTCATATTTTTCTATATTCTTTTCTTGTTTCCTGCTTTATACGAAACATATTTCTAAAACCCTTTTAAATATTAAAATATTCTATATACAAACCAGCCAATCATAACTGCTTCCAACCCCAGCTTTATTGGAAGGGCGCTCCAAAAGCCAAACGAAGCCCCGAGCCCGGACTTAACTGCCTTGCCGGCATTGCGCCTGAAAATCAGGTCGGCCAGGGCCGCGCCAAGAAAAGGGCCGACAAGGAGTCCGATTGGGAAGAAAAACACCCCGATTAGCAGGCCTGCAGCAGCACCCCAGAGAGCTGCTTTCGTTCCTCCAAAATAACGGCTGCCCATCACTGCAAAAAGATAATCGACTCCCATTACCGAGAGGGCCAGCAGGAACTGGGAAAGGAAAAAATATAAACTTAAATTTTCGAAACCTGCAATCAAACCGTAAAGCAGCATCCCCAGCCAGATCATAAGTGCGCCGGGCAGGATGGGTAAAAGTGTGCCTGCCAGCCCGGCAAGAAAGAAAAGTGATGCTATAACAAGGGCAATTATATTAATCATTCTTGCTCTCCCAACATGAAATAGTTACAAACTAAAAGTTTGTTCCCTGTAATCATAGCATATAAGGACGCAAGAGAAGAATAGAGAAATTACTTTGCGATAATAAAACTTTTAAAAAGCAGGAATAAACGGTTTTAAGGCGAATTAACTATTACTAAAGAATTGAGAAAAAGAAAAAACAATCAAAAGGAGGTAAAAATTAAAACAAAATTATATTTAGATGTTATTGTAGCATCAATTTATACTGAGGAGGTGATCTGGCGATGAAAGATTACAAGTTGGAAATTTGGGCAACACTGATCTGTTTTATTATAGTTGCTTTTATTGGCGGGTTTTTCAGCTCATTTGTTGTGATTTTAAATGAAACTTTTTTTAACCAGGTTCCAACACCTGAAGGGCTGGTTGACTTTTACGGAGAGACCATGTTCGTTATTAAGGAGCACCTTACTGTGATGGGCTTTCCTCTACACTATTTTTTGCTTGTTATGCTCAGCTGGATAGGGGTTACAATTGTAGGAGCTATTTGGTGTTTCATAATGGACGGTATTGAGGAAAGACAAAGGGCATAAAGAAAGGAGGGATTTTAATCCATGGAACCAAGAGGCGAAGTTTTTGTATTAGGTTTAGTTCTAAGTATAGTTGTTCTGGTCATTTCTATATTAATTAGTGTCTGGGCCCGCCGCCTTACCCGTAACCTGGGTGATTATTACGTGGCCGGCCGCAGTATCGGGGCAATTAATAACGGCTTGGCGATGGTTTCTTTAGCCTTGAGCCTGACTACTTTTATTGGTTTGACTGCTCTGATTATTGAGGGCGTTTATATTGCTGTTGCAGTATATGCTTCATTTACAGCCGCGTTTATCGGGCTGATGATCCTGGCTGCGCCTTATTTGCGGCGCCATAAGTCTTTTACAACTATGGCTTTTATTTCTGAGCGGTATGACAGTAAAACACTGCGCTACATATCGGTTATTGTAATGATGATTGTAAGCGTGCTCTACCTCGCCGGAAACTTAAAAGGGATCGGTATTGTTTTTTACTTTTTATTAGGTGTGCCTGAAGTTGTAGGTATTGTTGTCGGGGGGCTGGTTGTTACACTTTACGTTAC
>PWSG01000309.1 GCA_003564055.1 Syntrophomonadaceae bacterium | reverse complement strand
TTTTTTGTTACATGAAATGTCTTTTCGAGACTGACAAGTTTATTTCCTATTCTAAATAGCCTTTCTGATTGCAACCTAAAACCTCCATAACACCCGTAATCAAATGACATCACTACTGCTGCAGATAATTGTGCACATTATGTGCGCATTTTCATTTTACTATTAAACCTGACCGGTGACAATAATAAATCAGGGGTGACAGACAAAAATCTCTTTTTTACGAATTATTACTGCGCCTTTTCTCTTAAGTTTTGGAGTATTTTTTCGGCTTCATTATAACTTTTAATTTTTACTATCTGCTGCCTTAGAGCCGCTGCACCCTCAACACCCTTTATATACCAGGCGGCATGACGCCTCATTTCACGTGCTGCAACAGCTTCAGTTTTAAACTCAATAGCAAGCCTGAAATGCTTTAAAACCATATTTATTATCTCTTCTATTGTTGGGGGACGAATTATTTTCCTATCTCGCAGCCAGGCAAGAGCAGCCCCGAATATCCAGGGGTTGCCTCGTGCAGCCCGGCCAATCATCACCCCGTCACAACCGCAGGTTTTGAACATCTCTTCTGCGGAATATGCCGAATCGACATCACCGTTACCAATTACGGGAATGGAAAGCTGTTCTTTTGCCTGCCTGATAATATCCCAGTCCGCTCTGCCGCTGAAACCCTGTCTGACAGTTCTTCCGTGAATAGTAACCGCACTTATACCGTTTTGTTCGGCTAAACTGGCAATTTCTAAAACATTAATCGCTTGCTCATTCCACCCTTTCCGCATTTTGACAGTAACCGGGCAAGAAACAGCTTTGGCAACAGCACAGAAGATATCTCTGCAAAGCCTCGGATTACGCATAAGAGCTCCACCTTCGCCATTGCGGGTAATTTTTGGGGTCGGACAACCCAGGTTCAAATCAATAAAATCCGGACCAAGAGCTTCTAATATACGTGCGGCCTCGGACATAATGGAAGGATCTGATCCAAAAAGCTGAAACCCAATCGGTCTTTCACTCTCGGTAAAATAAAACAGCGAGACGTTACGCCTGCTGCTTAAAACGAGACCCTTTGCGCTGATCATTTCAGAATAAACCAGCGGACAACCCTGTTCTTTCACCAGCATCCTAAAAGGATGATCGGTAATACCGGCCATCGGCGCCAGCGCCAAACCGGGATTAACCGATAATGAACCTATTGTCAAAGGCAATTTATCATTCTCTCCAAAAAAAGTTTAATAACTATCCTCTTTAACAAGCATTAAGCCCCTATATCAAGACTGCGCAAACGACGCTGCTGCATTAAGTCAACAAAAGCCTCGAGCCTGGTTTGAATACCTGCGGCACCAGTTTGTTCGTCGATAAAAAGGGTAAGAACCGGGATGCCATGGTCTTTACTTAACCTGGGTACCAGGCTTTTTGCTACAATTTCCGGGATACATGAAAAAGGTGCCAGCTGAACCACGCCATCAAAACCCTGTTTTGAATAGCGAATAATATCGCCAACACTGTTTTGCCCATGCCCGCCCACTTTCTGAGAAAGATATGGCATAGCCAGTTTACGGCTGCCCATATCACCCTTAGTGGAAAGAACATCATGCCGGGCATAGCTGGTCAAGTAAATTGATCGGCGCACTTCTACTCCCATGTGACCCAGCTGCTCTTCAATAAAAAAGTTGGCAAAAGGTTCGAGCTGCACATATATTTCTCCAATTATACCAACCCTGAGTGTTTTCTTTTCACTGTCATGTGGCACATCAAGCAAAACCCGGCGGGCAGCTTCACCTGCTTCCTTGATATCTTGCTCGTTTTTTACGCTGCGCATCATCTTGTAAACCCTGTCAAAAGCCCTTGAAGTAGACCCGGCCTTATGCTCACGAGGCCTAATCTGCTGGGCTAGTATTTCAAGGTCATCAAGCACAATTAATTTTTTATAACATTTTACTATTGAGCGCCATAGATGTCTCCAGGAATGAGGATGCTTGGTTTTTTTAAGCTGGCGAAAAAAATGAGCGGGCTTTCTTAAAGGCGGCCAAAAAAAGATAAAATCAAAATCATAGCCCAAATCTTTTAAAATCCGATCATGTAGTTGACCATATAGACCGGCCCGGCAGGGACCATACCCTCCGCCACTCATCAGGGTATCAGCGCCTCTTTCCAGGCCTTCAATATATGTGCCAAGCACTATTTTAAAGGGAATGCAGGCAAACTCAGGAGCATATTTCGCTCCCAAAGCCAGGGTTTGACGGGTTGGTCTATCAGGAGTAATCGGCTCATGGCCAAGATCTTCCAGGAGCATTTCTACTATGGTAGTTAAAGTCCCCATATGACCAAACGAAACTTTCATTACGTTCACCTTCTAACTGCAATAAGCACCCTTTCGATTGATTATGGTCTTATTTTGTTTTCAACTGTTAATACAGGCAGAACCTTCGTTATTTAACTTAGATATGCCCGGGCTAGTTTTTTCAGAAAAGCAGTTTTGAAGTGGAGGCTTTTAATATCTGTACGTTCATTTCTGCCATGGACTGTCGTCCTTAACCGGGAATCAAAGCCTTCAGCCATATGGCCGATCCCGAAGGCCGGTATTCCTGCGCTGCGAATAAATTTTGAATCGGTAGACCCGGCTGAAATAATTGGCAAACATACTGCTTTTTCGCCAACCATTTTAAGGGTTATTTCTTCCATTATCTTATAGAAACTCTCATTGGAACTTGAAAAGGTGGGCACACGGTATTCCGTGAATTCAATTTCAATATCCTTGCTAATGATCAGGCGTAATTCTGACTCGACATACTCACAGTCCTGGCCGGGTAAAATTCTGATATCAACATCTGCTTCACAGTAATCGGGAACTATGTTGGTTTTTGTCCCGCCTTTGATCATATTCGGCGAAACAGTCATTCGGGTCATCGAACGCAGTGATTCAACAAAAGACTGATCAAAAGGAAGCTGATCAAGCAGATTATCAACCTGATCGGGTTCAATTGTATCAACTTTAATACCGGCCAGATCCGCCAGGCTTATTAGCAGTTTCTTAACTTCCGGGATAAGGTTTACTTCTGCGCGGTAGTTATTTAAGCGGCTGATAGCCCTGGCCATCTTGACCACAGCATTATCAGCAAGGGTGGGAACTGAACCATGGCCGGATTTACCATGCGCCTTGAGCTTACACCAGGCTGTTCCTTTTTCACCAACCTGAAAAAAATATATCATACGGTCATCTATAACAATCGGGTGATCAGCACCTTCATTAACAGCATAATCAGCTTTTATAAGCTCTAAATGATTTTCAGTAAGGTAACCTGCGCCCAGGCGGCCGCCAGCTTCTTCATCTGCAGTGCAGGCAACTATTAATTCACCTCGCAAAGACACATTTTCTTCCAGCAATTGCAAGGCTGCTGCAACCTGGGCTGCCATTAAGTCCTTACAATCCAGCGCACCCCGACCAAGAATAAAACCGTCCTTAATTTCCCCTGAGAAAGGTTCAAAATCCCAACCATCGCCGACCGGAACCACATCAGAATGCGACAGATAAAGAAGCTTCTTCGAACCTGAACCAATCCTGGCAATAAAACTGACCCTGCCTTTTTCCGCTTCGATCATCTCAATATCAGCCCTGGTATTCTCAAATAACTTTTTTAAATACTCTGCTACAGCATTTTCGTTACCAGGTGGGTTAGAACTATCTATGCGAATTAAATCACTTAATATTGCTTCAGGAGCCAAAGACATTTCTATTTCCTCC